>CAYUZM010000352.1:0-6312 GCA_964449665.1 uncultured Solibacteraceae bacterium | reverse complement strand
CGAAACCGTATTCGCGGGCGTGAATTTGAGAAGACCGGTAAGCCCTCCGCCAGTGTCCAGTTCCATGCTAAAGTCGGCAGCCACGAAGTTCACTCCGTTGACGAAGCTGAAGTTGCTGAACGTATACTCGACCTGTCCGTTAACCTGAATCGAGCATGCCAGCGGGGAATCCAGAGTCCCGCAATCGACGGGCGCTGCTTGCAGCGCGGCTGCTGTGGCGCAAGCGAGCACAGAGATCATACGTAAGCGCATATTGTTTCCTCCAATGTGTGTGCGAGGGCTCCCACGTTTCCTCCCGGGAGGCCTCTACCAGATGCAGTTTAATTCGAACTGTTGTCAAGTACGCCTGAAGCTTTTCTGAAAGCGGCCTCAGATTTTCTTCAGAAGCGAGTTCTAGTACGGTGAATCCATGGCCCGGACCATCAACACTACGGATCTGACTCCTCTGCCGGAACTGCCCGCGATCAGCGACTACGAGCGCCAGGCGGGCGAGAGCGACGAGGCACGGACAACTCTGGCGCTGGAGCATGGCTTCACAACCTGGGCGAATTTCGCCGCGCACATCGCCGCGCTGGGCGATGCGGACTCCCCGGCTTCGCGCTTCGAGGCAGCCGCCGACGCCGTCGTGTCGGGCGATGCGCAAACGCTGCGGCGATTGCTGGAGGCCCATCCGGAACTGATCCGCGCCCGTTCAGCCCGCCGGCACGGGGCCACGCTGCTCCACTATGTGGGTGCCAACGGCTTCGAAAACTGGCGCCAGAAGACGCCGCCGAACGCGGTCGAGATCTTGCGCGTCCTGCTGCGGGCGGGCGCGGAAGTGGATGCCGGAGGCGCGATGTACGGCCTCGGAACCACGCTCGGCCTGGTGGCCACCAGCGTGTGGCCCAAACTTGCCGGCGTGCAGAATGAACTGTTGCAGGTGCTTCTGGACGCCGGAGCCTCGCCCGATGGCGTGCCGGGCGGGTGGAATCCACTCGACGCCGCACTGGCGAATGGGCGTCCCGAGGCCGCCGTCTTCCTCGCCGCGCAGGGCGCACGCGTCTCCTTTATCGGCGCCGCGGGGATCGGACGCGTCGACTTGATCGAGGAGTTCTTCCGCACCGGCGCGCCGGCCCAACACGACATCGACATTGGCTTCGGACATGCCTGCCAGTACGGCCGCACAGGCGCGGTCGAATACCTGCTCGGCAAAGGCGCGAACCTGCGCCACGAAGAGGGCACCGGGATGCCGCCGCTGCATTGGGCCATCGTCGGCGAGCAGGTGGAAACGGTGAAGCTGCTACTGGCCCGCGGGGCCGATCCCGAGGCCCGGAACGTCTACGCCGGCGACGCGCTGGGGGCATGCGAATGGCGCGCGGACAACGGCGGCAATCCGGAGCGCTGCGCCGCAATCGCGAGAATGTTACGCCCCACTGTGGAGGACCCCCACGGCCAATAGTAGTGCATTTGAAACCGCTACCAGATTTCGTACACCGCGCCTACATTCCTGTTGACAGATTCAACGGCCTTGCTCCAATATGAAAACATCACTGAGAAAGGAGGTGGTCCAGCAAACATGGATAGTAGTTACTGTAATGGCTCGAACCGCACACCGGAGGTGACCGACTGCTGAATCGGTAACTCGAATCTCTCAGGTCACGTTCAGTGCCGTGGCCGCTGTTCCTGTGGACCGGCGACCTCCACTGTGTGGCGAGAGCTGTTAGGCCCGGCGCAATCCGCACCGTGCCAAGCTCTCTGATCAACCGGATGAGCGAAAAACCCCGCCCTGCGTCCCGAGGGACCTTGGCGGGGTTTTTCTATTGGGACGTGTGACGGCAGGGGATGATTCGGTGTTGTACAGGCAGCCGGCCGAGGCGGCGGTGCACGCAATGCGGCGGCAGGCTAGCCGGCTGGCGCGACGTGCATGCCGATGTACTACGCCGAAGCCGCGGGATAGCCCCTCGTACGTCGAGTCCCAGGGATTGAGTCGCGCAGCCCATAATTCACTCGCCTCAGCGTGCCAGAGCGGAACCGCGTATGCCTCCCCCCCCACTCCATGGACACCAGCACCATGGCACTCTCGACGGACCCTTTGCGCTTACAGGTTGGGAAGACGATTTCCCTTAGGAGGTCCAATGAGAGCGCTTCTAGCAACTTTACTTGCTTTGGTTCTTGCACCGGTGCAGGTTTTCACGCAACAGCCCAAGACACTCGTCATCGACCGTGTCGTCGTCAACGGAACACCACAGAGCGGCACCTGGCTCATGTGCTTTACGGCACAAGCCGGAGATGTCGAGAACACGTTCAATGTGCCGGACCGCACCTATTCCGGCGACGGCATCACGATCAGGATGAACCTACAACTCAGCCCGGTCGAGGTGGGTCAGAAGGTCGATTTCACGATGCACCTGGACGACGATCAGGCCGATGTCTGCGCGGACAGCGCGGAGGACAAGAGCGCCGACTCGTTCCAAGCCGGGAACGGATCGAAGCGGGTCAATCGCGACAACTTCAACTACATCGTGTACTACAGCATGAGGTGAGCGGCGTGCGGTGTCTTGCCCGGTTGTGCGATGCGGCGCCATGAATGACACCGCTTGGTACAATCGGGCTTCCATGGCTGAGGAAAAAGAAACCAAACTGCGAGTGCTGATTCCGGCGGAGAAAATTCACGCCCGGATCCGCGAAATGGGCGAGCAGATCACCAAGGACTATCCCGCAGGGCCCATCTACATGATCGGCATCCTCAAGGGCTCGTGGATCTTCCTTGCCGACCTCGTGCGCGCCATCCCCCGCCACGTCCGCGTCGAATTCATCGGCATCAGCAGCTATGGCCGGGGCAAAACGTCGTCGGGCGAAGTACGCCTCACCAAAGACATCGACGTCTCGCTCGAAGGCATGGACATCATCGTCGTCGAAGACATCGTCGACACCGGCGTCACCCTCACCTACCTGATCCACCTGCTCGAACAACGCCGCCCGCGCTCCATCCGCGTCGCCACGCTGCTCGACAAACCCTCGCGCCGCCTGCGGCCGATTCAATCCACCTACTCCGGCTTCACGGTGCCGGACGAGTTTGTGGTCGGCTACGGGCTGGACTTTGCCGAGGACTACCGGAACCTGCCGGATATTTGCGTGGTGGAGTAGCTCCCGCGCCTCCCGCCGGACCAGGGCGCCGGGACGCCGCCGGCATCTTGAGATCGCCGAAGAACTGCCCGATCGAACGCTGCAGATCCAAGAAAATCGCGTCCGGCGTGCGCGAAGCGTCAACCGTCACAAAACCATAGCGCGACGACATGCTGTCCAGCGCGCGAATCAACTTCGCCTGATACTTCACGAAGCTGTCGTACATATCGGTCGACACGCCCAGGTCCATTCCGCTTTCCCAATAGTCGAACTGCCCGCGTCCCAACACCACGCGCGACACAAGGTCGGGCACGTCGGCGCGCAGGTAGTAAACCACGTGCGGCACCAGCGCGAATCCGGCGACATTCTCAATCCAGCGCCGGTCCTCTCCGCGGGCAATCGCGCGTGCAATGATCGAAAATATGTAGCGGTCCGTCAGCACGACAAACCCCGCGCGCAGAGCGGGAATGATCTCGTTCTCCAAACGGTCGGCGAAGTCGGTGGCGTAGAAGAGCGTCATCGTCACCGGGCCGAACGTGTTCCCTTCCTTGGCCTGCTGAATGCCTTTCCCCGCCAGCGCCGAGCGCGCCATGCCCGTGTCGAGTACCGCGTGGCCCGACTCTTCCAGCCACGTGCGCAAACGCGCAATCTGCGTCGAGCGCCCAACCGCATCGGGACCCTCGATCACGATCAGCTTGCCCTGCAGTTCGCCGATGTCGACATCCGGCAGCGGGTCGCCGTAAAACTGAAGCGGAATGCGGTCCATTAGTCTTGCGCCTCCGTCGATGCGGCCGCCGCCGCGCGCGTCCCCGCGGCCCGCGTCCGATTCGCGCGTGTCCCTGCAGCCCGCGCTTCTGGCACTCGCGGCCCGGCAGCCGGAGAGCCAGCCGCGCTCGCTCCGGCAACCCGAGGCCCAACCGCGCGCGGCACCGGCGGCTGCGCACCGGCGGCGAGTTCGCGGTCCACAATCTCGCGCATCTGTTTCTGCTGCGTCTCAATGGAACCGGTCGCGTCGATGATGTGAAACCCCATCTCTTCGGCCATCGCGTCGTACTCCTCCAGAATGCGGCCTTGGAAGAGACGGAAACTCTCGACAATGTTGCGGCTGAGGCCCAGGTCCATGCCCGCCTCGTAATACTTGATCGCGTCGCGCCCGCCCAGAATGCGGCCGATCGCCACCTCCAGCGGCACGCGGAAATAAAACGCCAGGTTCGGCCTCACCGCGAAACGGTAAAGGTTGCGCACCCATTGCCGGCTCACGCCGCGCACCACGTCGCGCGCATACGCCGTGAACGCATACCGGTCGGCGCACACCACCGCGCCCGCCTTCATCATCGGCAGAATGTAGCGCTCCATGCGATCGGCAAAATCGGTGGCGTGAATCAGGCTGAACGTCGTCGGAGTGAACATCTCCTTTTTCTTGCCGCGCCGCGTGGTCTCCTTCACCAGCGGCGACGAATTCCAGGCGCTGAAGGCCACCGGCGTGCCTTGCGCGCGCAGGTATTGGGCCAGCAGCGAGAGTTGCGTGGACTTGCCCGAACCGTCGATGCCTTCGACGATAATGAGCTTCCCTTTGTAACGATTTGGTTGCAACGACGAAAGGGGCATGGCGAGGAAGCCAGTATTATAGCCATATGCCCCGATATGCCGCTATCGACATCGGCTCCAACTCGGTGCGAATGCTTGCCGCCGATGTCGATTCCAACGGTACCCTCACACCACTCGCCAGTGACCGCCAGGTAACCCGCCTCGGCGAAAGCGTCTTCCAAAAGGGAGTCATCTCCGAACAGGCCATGTCGCTGGTGTGCGGCATGTTGGCCAAGATGGCGCAAACCTATCGCAAGCTCGACATCAAAGCAGTCCGCGCCGTGGCCACGGCGGCCGTGCGCGACGCCAGCAACCAGAAGCTGTTCATCGATAGCGCCAGCGACGCCATCGGCTCGCCCGTCGAAATCATCTCCGGACAGGAAGAAGCGCGCCTCATCCACCTCGGCGTCCAGCAGCGCTGGCCCCATCCGAACACGCGCATCCTGATCATCGACATCGGCGGCGGCAGCGCCGAAATCATCGTCGGCGAAAACGGAAAGTTCCGTGAGGCCTATTCGCGCCCGCTCGGCGCCGTGCGCCTGACCGGCATGTTCTGCAGGAACGATCCGCCGGGCGCCAGCGAACTGGCCGCCCTGCAGGAATGGATCGACGAGAAGGCTTCCGTCGCCATCGGCAAATTCCGCCGGTTGCAATTCCAGCGCGTCATCGCCACATCGGCCAGCGCCTCGGCCATCGTCTGCGCGGCCAACCGCATTCCCCGCGCGCGTCGCGATGAGGCCGACCGCCGCCGCGCCACCACCATCCAGATCCGAAAGCTCTATCGCGATCTTGCGTCGAAGAACGTCGCCGCCCGCCGCAAAGTCACCGGCATCGGCGAGCGCCGCTCCGAGATCATCGTGCCCGGCGCCGCCGTCCTGATGCACGTGCTGGAGCATTTGAAACAACCCGCGCTCTACTACTGCGCCGCCGGCGTGCGCGAAGGCATTGTCGCCGACCTGGCCGCCCGCCGCGTCGGCGCGGAATTGTCGCGCCTCACCGCCGAACAGCGAAAGGTGATCGAGCAGACCTCCCTGCGCTTCGGCGTCGACCTCACCCGCGCCCGCAAGGTGGCCTCCATCGCCCATACGCTATTCGAATCGCTCGAACAGTTGCACAAGCTCAGGCCGGATACGGGGAAGCTACTGGAAGCCGCGGCCCATCTATACGATACCGGCCACTTCATCAGCGACACAGGCCATCACAAACACTCCGAATACATCGTCGTCAATGCCGAGCTGCCCTCGTTCACCTCGCGCGAGCGCCAGCTCATTGCCGCCCTGTGCCGCTTTCACCGCAAGTCCATGCCCGGCGCGCGGCACGTCGGTTTTCAAACCCTGCCCGCCGAAGACAAGCGAATCGTGCTCCTGCTGATCCCACTGTTTCGCCTCGCCGACGCGCTCGCCCGCGGCAAGGAACAGCGCGTGGAGAGCATGAAGTGCGACGTCACGCCCGGCGCCGTTCAGTTGCGCATCAATTCGCGGAAGGGAATCGACCTCGAAGCTTGGGCCAGCGGACGCGTGGCCGAAATTTTCCACGAAACTTATGGGCGCACGCTTACGGTCGCAACCTCGCGCGGCTAGCCTCCCCTTGCGCGAGTATGCGCGGGAGACCCTGCGCACG
>CAYUZM010000351.1:0-6327 GCA_964449665.1 uncultured Solibacteraceae bacterium | reverse complement strand
CCAAACGGCGGCGCGCCCGCAACACGCGCGGATGTCCGGTTCCAAAATCCGATTCGGCGGTCTGGCAGGCGCGGCGCAGTGTCTCGAGCGACTCGGTCACGCGGCCCATTTCGCGCTGTGCCGTCGCCAGGTGGAACTGGTAGCGGGTGACGTCGATGTTATCGGGTTTGGCGGCCATGCCGGTCCAGTGGTTGACCTTCTCCTGGAAGAGCAGTTCGGCTTGCGCGAAGTCGCGGTTGGCGAGCGCGAGATCGGGGGCGCTCATCGACTTGATGGTGACCTCCGACAGCGACTTGCCCTGCTTGGCGAGCGACTCGGTGAGAATCTTGCGCTCGAACTCCATGCACTGCTGCACGACCTCGCGCGCATCGTCGAAGCGCCGCTGTTCGAGCAGCACGTCGGCCAGACGCTGGAGCGAGAAGATCGACATGGGCGCGTCCAGGCCCTGGCCGATGGCCTGCGCGGCGCGGCGGAACTCGCGTTCGGCTTCCACGAGATTCGCCTCGTCGTAGCGCAGGTCGCCCAGCAGGTTCCGGACCATGGAGAGCTTGACCGCCTTCTGGCAGTCGCCGCTGCGTTCGTAGCCTTCGATCGCGCGCGCAAGCATCGGCACGGCCTCGCCGAACTTGCCTTGCAGATAGGCGGCCTGTCCGCCCTGGAGATCGAGTTCGGCGGCGAAGAAGTCCGCGTCCGGTCCGGGCTTCAATCGCGCCAAGGCCTCGCGCGCGAGCGTGGACTCCCGCGCGAATGCCGGCCAGTCCCGCGCCGTCAGCGCCTGGCCGGCTTTCATCAGCAGGACCAGAAAGCGGCGCTGCCTGGTGGGCCAGACCAGGAAAAGCACGATCGCGGCAATGACGCCAAGGATCCACCACATACCGTAAGGATCGGCCGCGCGCCGCGCCTGCATGAGGGCGCACCGGGCATTCTTGTTGGCACGGTGGGCCTTCTTGCCGGCGCGCCTGGCCTTCTTGCGGGCGCACCTGGCCTTCTTGCGGGCACGCCGGGCGTTTTCAAAAGCACGCCGCGAAATCTGGAAAGCACGCCGCGCCCGGGGGGCGTGTTATCGTCGTTTCGATGGCGTTTGAGTCCGATAAAACCATGTACGAGATTTACCGCGAGACGACCTATGCGTCGGAATATCGCGTGGTGTACTTCACCGAGTTGCAGGATCACAACAAAGAACACGAGATCAACCGCGCCATGGCGGGCGAGCATTTCTGCGACGGCTTCATCAAGGACTTCGAGAAGGACAAGGCCAAAGAGATCATTAATGGCATCCTGGCGCGGATGAACAGCGGCGAGCGTTTGTCGCCGGACGACATCACGCGCGAACTCGGTCCGCACGCGGCCTGAGGCGGCGGCGCGGGGCTGCCGGGAAGGCCCACCGAGCCGAGCCTCGCGGCTAGTTGGAAGCGGGGGCGGGTTTCGGATCGGCCGGCTTGGGCGGCGTGCAGTTGCCCGTGCAGACCGTCTCGCTGATCTTCACCGGCGGGCCGAGCGCGCCGTTGTCGAGGCTGGGACGGCGAATCGTATAGGTTTCGACGAAGCCGCCCGACGGGTTGACCTTCTTTTCGACAATCTGCTGTTCGCGCAGCTTGGCGCCTTCGGCGTAGCCGGTCACGGCACGGCCCGGTGCGGTCATGCCGTAGACGTCCACCACCTGTGTGACGCTTCCGTCGGGCCGTTCGACCGTGGTGACCACTTTCTGCCCGGTGACCTCCATCTGGCCCGTTGCCGCCGAGTTGTACTGCGTCACGTTCTGCGTCGTGGTGCCGTTGCTGGTGGCGGTGCTCACCTGTTCCCGCGCGGCGGCCTTGAAGTTGCCGTTCGAGTCTTTGCGAAAGATCGTGGTGTCGGCGTCGGTGCGGCCGGGCGCGGTTTGAATCAAGCTCTGGTGGCGCTCGACGGCCTCCAGTCCGCCGCTCAAGGTGGCGCGCTCGACCACGGTTTGCGAAGTGGTTTGATCGCCCGACTTGGCGCTCACCGTGTGCGTGCGCTCGGCCAGGGCGGCGCGGCCATTCAAGTCGGAGCGGTAGACGGCTGTGGACACCTCCGTGCCGCCGGACTCCAGCTTGCGCTCCGTAATCACCTGCTTCTCGGTGGAGGCCGGGCGTCCGGTCTCGTCATAGACTTTGATCACGCGTTCCACCACTTTGCCGCCCGGTCCTTCGCTGATGACCTTCTCCTCAATGGATTCGGCGGGCACCTGGCGGCCGTTCAGCGTCTGCGTGGTGCGCACGTTGGCCGAGGCGCCCGGCGCGGAAGCGATACCGGTCTGCGACGAGAGCACGCGGCGGCCGTTGATGTCGTAGGTATAGGTGCCGAGCGACTGGGATTGACCCCAGACCGCGGCGGCCGACAGCAGACACAAAGCAAGCCCGCGCATGTTCATACCCCTAGCGTAAGGCGCGAGCCGAACCGGTTCAATGGGGTGAAGACCCGAGGGCACCCCCCATTTTGCGGTTCGATTTCAGCCATAATTATCCTGATCCCCGTCGATAATGTTGACGTTGAGCGAGAAACTCATGGATTCGCGACGGCCGGCGGTGTGGCTGCTAGCCGCGGCGGCCGCAGTTGCCGCCATCGCCGGCTGGAACTGGTACCGCCATGCGCACCGCTTTGACGGGCACGTGTTTCGCATGGGATTCGAAGACTCCGAGCCCGAGCAACGGCGGGGAGCGGACGGCAAGCCCGAAGGACTGGCGGTCGAAGTGGTGCGGGAAGCGGCGCGGCGCGCGGGCGTGCGGCTGGAATGGGTGTACACCCAAGGGGGGCCGGACCTGAATCTCGGCTCGGGCAAAGTCGACCTGTGGCCGTTGGTGACGGCGACTCCGGAGCGCGAGGGGAGTTTCTATATCACGCGCCCATGGCGCACCACGCGGGTCTTCGTGGTGAGCCGCGAGGACCATCCGGTGGACTATGGAAACATCGGCCCGGGGACGAGAGTGGTGTTAGGGGGCGGGCGGGCCACCAAGGTGGCTTATGAGCGCCTGGGGCCTCACATCGCGGTGCCCCGGACGCGCAACTCGCTGGCGATGCTGTGTGACGGGCAGACCGACGCGACGATCCAGAGCGAAGGCATCAATTACGACCTGAAGCGCCCGCCTGAGTGCCTGGGCAAGAAGCTGCACTTTTCGCTGATTCCCGGCGGGCGCATGGGCGCGGGCCTTGGCGCCGCGTTTGAAAGCGCCGGAGCCCGCGACGCGGCCGACGCCATTCGGGCCCAGGTGGCCACGCTGGTGGCAGACGGCACTTTGTCGGGTATCTTCTATAACTCGCTCGATACGACCGGCTTTGAGGTGCTGGAGGCCGAGAGCGCCAACGAGACCACGCGGCTGGTGGAGCGCCTGGAATGGGCTCTGGGGATTCTCGCCGTCATCGGCGTGCTGGCCGGTTTACAGACGCTGCGCGTGGTGCGCGCCAAGCGCGTGGCCGAGCGGGCGACCCGCGCCGCGCAGGCGGCCAGCCTGGCCAAGAGCGAGTTCCTTTCGACGATGAGCCACGAGATCCGAACGCCGATGAACGGCGTCATTGGCATGACGGCGCTGCTTCTGGATACCGACCTGAAGCCGGAGCAAAGGCAATTCGCCGACACCGTGCGCGTGTCGGCCGAAGCACTGCTCACCATCATCAACGACATTCTCGACTTTTCGAAGATCGAGGCCGGGCGGATCGCGGTGGAATCGATCCCGTTCAATCTCTACGCCTCGCTGGCCGACGTGATGGATCTGCTCTCGGTGCGGGCGGGCGAAAAGAAGCTGGAGCTCGTGTTGCACTACCCGGCCGATGCGCCGCGCGAGTTCACCGGCGACCCGGGGCGCATCCGGCAGGTGATCTTGAACCTGGTCTCGAACGCCGTCAAGTTCACCGCGGCCGGACACGTGCGGGTGGATGTGGCGGCCGAGGCTCTGGGCGACACGCGGGCACGCGTGCGGGTGGCGGTCGAGGATACCGGGATGGGCATTCCGGCCGATCGAATGCCGTCGCTGTTCGACCGCTTTCAGCAGGTGGACGGCTCCACGACGCGGCGTTTTGGCGGAACCGGACTGGGACTGGCGATCTGCAAGGAACTGATGGCGCTGATGGGCGGCGCGTTGACGGTGACGAGCAAGACCGGCGAGGGGACGCGGTTCGTGGCCGAATTTCCGCTCGTCTTGAACGGCGTGGCGGGGCGCGACGCGGGCGGACCGGTGTCGCTCCGGGGCACGCGCGTGCTCATTGTGGACGAGCACGAGATCGGGAGGCGCGCGGCCGCCGAGATTTGCGCCCGGCTCGGGATGCGGGTAGACGCGTTCGCCGATGGCGCCGGCGCGCTGGCCGCCTTTACCGAGGCGGGTGAGTGCGGCGACCCGTACCGCGCCGTGCTGCTGGACTTCGACACGCCCGCGCTGGAAGGGGCCAAACTGGCGGCGCGCATGCGGTCACTGCCCGGCGGCAAGGACGCGGCCTACCTTCTGGCCACGGCGGGCGACGACGAGAACCGGTTGGGCGGGCACGTGCGCGCGGCGTTCGACGCCTGTCTCGCCAAGCCCCACTGCGACCAGACCTTGTTGGGCACGTTTGAACGCGTGTTGAGCGAGAAGCGTGCGGCCTCACGGCCGTCACGCCCGCGGACGCCCGGCGCGGGCAGGCCTTTCGAAGGAACGCATGCCCTGCTGGTGGACGACAACGTCATCAACGTCAAGGTGGCCGCCGCGCTGCTGGGGAAACTCGGCTGCACGGTGGAGGTGGCCGCCAACGGCGTGGAGGCGCTGGCGATGTCGGCCGCGGGCTCCTACGACGTCATCTTTATGGATTGCCAGATGCCGGAGATGGACGGCTACACGGCCACGCGAGAGTTGCGCGCGCGCGAAGGCGGCGGCGCCCGGACGCCCGTGATCGCGATGACGGCATCGGCGATGTTGGGCGACCGGGAGCGCTGCCTGGAAGCCGGCATGGACGACTACCTCGCCAAGCCGGTGACGCTCGAAGTGCTCGCCGAAACGCTGGGGCGCTGGGTGGAGATTCGCGAGCGGGCCTGAAGGCTCACGCCGCCTCCAACGGCACGTCGAAGACGGCTTCTTCGGTGAGGCGGTCCACGGCCAACTGCGCCCGGATACACGAATCGTTATTTGCGAGCGCGTCTCATCTTACTTGTTACCTGCGCACGCGGCGGATGGCGAAGAGGACGATGGGGATCACAACGAGCCACGCCGTCGATGGCTCGGGAATCAAGATGATATTGGGTGCGCCGGAATACTGATTCCTGGTGAAGAGGCGCTGGTCTGGCGCATGCCATGGTTCGCAGGCATCACAGGTGACTTCCGTGCCTACCAGGCGCAAAGAGTTGAGGTAGTTGGCCTCTATCGAGTAGTTGATGTCTCGCTGCACTTCCAGCCAAAGCCGCACGTTCAGGTGCACCGTGCCATCGGGCTCGACTGGAAAGATGAGGACCATGGGGACGCTGCCGTCGGAACAATAGATGCTCGGAGCCTGATCGACGATGGGACATGGGCGTTCGCCGCCGTTTGTTGTGACAGTGCCCTCCTGGATGAAGGTGAATTCAACATAGCCCGCGCCTGGCTGTGCGACACGGAGGACGTCATCGAAGGACGCTTCGGCAAAGACGGTGGTGCCGATGGTGACGACGCCCGGGCCCTGCCAGCCTCCCCCGTTCGAGATGCTGCGGATATAGATACCCAAGTCGCCATAATCGGCGCGCGCGTATGCCGCCAAATCGACGTTGTAGAAGCCGAGCCAGCCGTAGTCGAGTTCGCCGTGATTTAGCCAGTAGCCATAGAACTCCGCACTTCCTGAACCGGAAGCACTGGATGCGGATGTGCCCGTGTCGCTGTATGAGAATGACGGATACGTGCCGAACGCCATGATGTTCGCTTCGACGGAGGTGGACGTCGACAGCGTGCCCGCGGACGCAATGGTTGCGAGGCACGGGACTATAAGCGATGAGATCGACTTAGTAGTACGCATGACCGGGACCTCCTTTGCAGAGTCCGGGTTAGAACAAGTTTGTATCAGGCTGGGACGGTATCTACCGGTTCGAGTATACGCCCGGGGGCCCGCGCGGGAGCGGATTTAATCGGTGACCTTTTGGTACGGATCGAGTGCGGGGCGACCGGGGCTGGGGAGACGCCCGAGAGGTCTGTCGCACGGGCACTGCAAACAGGGAGGTTTGCCGCACGGGGCGGCGGATACAATGGAAGGGTCCCCCATGAAGACCTTTTACATCGAGACGTTCGGTTGCCAGATGAACGTGCACGATTCGGAAAAAGTGATTGGCACGCTGCATCAGCAGGGCTACGAGCAGGTGGCGACGCCCCCCGAAGCCGA
>CAYUZM010000350.1:0-6333 GCA_964449665.1 uncultured Solibacteraceae bacterium | reverse complement strand
ACTGGGACACGCTGTATCCGCTGATTGAGGAGCCCGGCGACGAGGAGTTCCGCGCCGCGCACTTGAATCTGGTGGGCACGCAGTTCACCTTGATGCTGCTCGACACGCCCATCACGCCCGCGGGCTTCACGGTAGCCCACTTCGAGCAGAGCAAGAAGGTGCCGACCGAAGCCGAGGCCAAGAACGCGGCCGACAAAGCAACCGCGCGTCAGGAAGCCATCGACGAGGGCAAGGTGACGCCCGAAGAGTTCGAAGGCGCGTTGCGGGAGACGCCGGCTGAGTTCCTGGCGGGACTGAAGGCCGAGCTCGACAGCACGAAGGAGTTCCTGGAAACCTTCAACGACTATTGCAACGAGAAATTTGGAGAATACGCTCCGAATTTTGTGCCGCTGCGCCAGACGCTCGAAGAAATTCACCGCACCGCGCACGTCTTCTATGTAAAGCGCGCCGAGACCGAACAACCGGCCGCGCCGGCCCGCCCGCAGCGGGGCGCCAAGCCCACCGTCACGCCCGCCGCCGTTGCGCCCGCCGCTCCGCCGCCTCCGGCCGAGTATGACGACGACGGCGAAATGCTGCCCGTGGGCGGAGACGACGATGACGGCGAAATGGCGCCGGCCATTGTCGAGGAAGAGGAAGAAGATTCGGGCATGATGATGCCCGCCGTGGTCGACGAGGATTCCGGCGAAATGCTGCCCGTCGGCGGCGATGACGAGGAAGAGGACGAAGATTCGGGCATGATGATGCCCGCCGTGGTCGACGAAGAGGAAGAGGAACCGGAGGAAGAGGACGAAGATTCGGGCATGATGATGCCCGCCACCACGGCCGCGGCCTCCTACAAACCCGGCAAGATTCGCAACGCCGACGACGCCATCCTGCAAATCGCCGCCGCGTCGCACTTCCTGCGCGCCGACAATCCGGCGAGTACGGTCTCCTATCTTGTGCTGCGCGCCCTGCGTTGGGCCGAGCTTCGCAACGATGGCGCCGAACCCGATCCGCTGACGCTGGCGCCGCCTGTCACCGCGCAACGCGTCGAGTTGAAACGCCTGTCGCTCGAAGGAACGCCGGAGGAATTGCTCGAAGCCTGCGAGCGCGCCATCGGCGAACCCTGCGGGCGCGCCTGGCTCGATCCGCAACGCCTGGCCATCCAGGCCCTGGAACAACTCGGCCACATCAAGGCCGCCCGCGCGCTGCGCCAGGAGCTCGCGCTGTTCCTTTCCGACTATACCGAGCTTCCCGAAAACACCCTTGCCGACGACACGCCCTGCGCCAACCGCGATACCCGCAAATGGCTCAAGGACGAACACATTCCCGGCGATGGAACGCGCACGCTGCCGCCTCCACCGCCTGAGCAGGCGCCCGACGCCCATCAACTCGCCCTCGCCGCCGCCCGCGCCGGACGCGTGGAAGACGCCATCCGCATCATGTCGCGCGAGGCCTCTCAAGAAACTTCCGGCCGCGGCCGATTCCTTCGTAAAGTGCAACTCGCCGAAATCTGCATGGCCACCGGCCACGAACCGGTCGCCTATCCTATCCTCGAAGACCTGGCGGGCGAGATCGAACAGCGCTCGCTCGACGGTTGGGAATCCTCCGATACCATCACGCAGCCGCTGGCTTTGCTCTACCGTTGCCTGGACAAGATGGGCGGCGACGACGGCCGCAAAGCGGCCCTCTATTCCCGTATCTGCCGTCTCGATCCCGTGCGCGGAATGTCGCTGCGGAAGAAGTAAAGAATGGCGACGCGCAAAGACTCCTCGCCCCTTCGCGACAACTCCTACGGCATCGGCCAGGCGTCGCTGCTCGACCGCCTGATTGACCGCGAGCCCAAAGTGCGCGCCGAAGCCATCTCGTCGCAGGCCCAATCGTTGCGCGATCTGAAAGCCTCCATCCGCCGCGATCTGGAGTACCTGCTCAACTCGCGCCGTCCGCCCGTCGACATGCCCGAGGGCACGCAGGAGTTGAATCACTCGGTCTACTACTACGGGCTTCCCGACATCTCCGGCCTTGCTGTCTCGAACTCGAAAGACCAGAAGGTAATGGTCTCCATGATCGAGCGCGCGATTGCCGACTACGAGCCACGCCTCACCAATGTTGTGGTTTCCCTTCAGCCCGCCGTGGGCCGCGCCCGCGTGCTGCGCTTTCAGATTGAAGCTCTGCTCATGATCGAACCGGCGCCCGAGCGCATCACCTTCGACACAAAGCTCGAACTCACCAGCGGCGAGTATTCGGTGGAGGGCAAAGACCGTGCGTGACGAGCTGCTCGGTTACTACGAGCGCGAACTCACCTACCTCCGTCAGATGGGCGGCGACTTCGCTCAACGCTATCCGAAAATCGCCTCGCGCCTGCAACTGGAGGCCAATCGCTGCGAAGACCCGCACGTCGAGCGCATGATTGAGTCGTTCGCGCTGCTGGCCGCGCGCGTTCACCTGAAGCTCGACGACGAGTTCCCCGAGATCACGCAGGCGCTGCTCAACGTCGTCTATCCGCACTTTACGCGGCCGCTGCCTTCTTCGACCATCGTCCAGTTTCAACTCGATCCGGCGCGCGGCAAACTGACCACCGCGCTCAAAATGCCGCGCGGCACCGTGCTCCACACCAAACCCGCGGGCGGCGTTTCGTGCCGCTTTACGTCGTGCTATGACACGGAACTGTGGCCCATCGAGGTCGCCGAAGCGCAGTGGTCCACGCCCGACCGCGTCGATCCGCCCATCAAGGCTCCCAACCGCGTGGCCGCCCTCCGTATGCACCTGCGCTGTTTCCCCGGCACGACGTTCGCCGAACTCGGGCCCAAGCAGTTGCGCTTCTATATCGCCGCCGATAGCGCCATCGCCTACACGCTGTATGAGCTGCTGGCGAACAACTGCCAGGACATTCTGCTGCGCGACCCGCGGCCCAAGTTCCGCGGCCGCCCGATTCCACTGCCCGCCCACTCGCTGCGCGCGGTCGGCTTCGGAACAAACGAAGCCCTGCTGCCCTATCCGGCGCGGTCGCTCGAAGCCTACCGGCTGCTGCAGGAGTACTTCTCATTTCCGGAGAAATTCCTCTTCTTTGAGCTTTCCGGCCTGGAAGCGCTCGCCGAGGCGGGCTTTACCGAATCGGCCGAAGTGCTCTTTCTGTTCGAGGAATTCGAACGCTCCGCGCGCCAGGAATCGCTCGAAGCCGCCGTCAATACGCAGACTTTCCGCCTCGGCTGCACGCCCGCTGTGAACTTGTTTCAAAAAGTCGCCGAGCCCATTTTGCTCACCGAGGCGAACTTTGAATATCGTGTCATCCCCGACATCCGCACCGACACGAAGACCGAACTCTTTTCCATCGACAAGGTGACCTGTACGCGCGAAAAGACCGGAGAATCCGTCGAGTTCGCGCCCTTCTTCAGCTTCCGCCACGGCACGTTCACCAAAGAGAACGCCACCTTCTGGCAAGGCACGCGGCGCGTGATTCCGGCCGACCCCGATGGCGCCACCGAGGTCTGGCTTACCCTGGTCGACCTCACCGGCCGCCCCCTCCGCCTGCCCATGGATACGCTCACGTTGCACTGCACGTGCACCAACGGCGACATCCCTTCGCGCCTGGTTCTTTCCAATGACGGCGCCGATTTCAATCTCGACACCGCCGCTTCGCTTGACCGCATCCGCGCCTTGCACAAGCCCACGCCGGCCATCCGCCCGGCCACCTCGCGCGACGCCCTATGGCGGCTCATCTCGCACCTTTCGCTCAACTACCTCTCGCTGGTGGAAGACGGCAAAGACGCATTGCAGGAGATGCTGCGGCTATACCAGTTCTCCGCGCGCCCGCATCTCGATCAGCAGGTGGAGGGCGTCGCCGGCGTTTCGAGCCGCCGCCAGTTTGCCCGCGTCGTGACCGAGCATGGCATCGCCTATGTGCGAGGTATGCACGTCGACCTTGAGCTGGACGAAGACCGCTTCGTCGGCGGAGGCGCCTACTTGTTCTCTGCCATACTGGAGCACTTTTTGGCGCAGTATGTATCGATGAACAGCTTCAGCCAGTTGTCTGTCCGCACACGCCAAAGAAAGGAGGTCCTGCGCGAATGGCCGCCGAAAGCGGGCTCACGGATTCTGCTCTAGCCGAACCCGCCGCCCCATCCAATCTGCCCGCCCGCCTGCTGGACCGCCCTTTCGAGTTCGGTCTCTTTCAGGCTCTGCGCATTCTCCACCGCGCCGCCGGCGTGCGCGATCCGATCGGCTCGTTCACGCCGCCCGGCAATGAGGCCGTGCGTCTGGGCACGCATGTTTCGCTTGGCTTCCCGCCCACGGAAATTCGCTCTCTCGAGTTTGAGCAAGGTTCGCCGCCGCTGATGCGCATCTCTTGCTTTGGATTGCTCGGCGCGGCCGGCGTGCTGCCGACGTTCTATACCGAACTTGCCGTCGAGAGGATTCTGGCGCGCGACAAAACGCTGCGCGATTTCCTCGATCTCTTCCAGCACCGCCTGGCTTCGTTCCTCTATCGCGCCTGGGAAAAATATCACTTCCCGATTCCCTACGAACGCGGAGGCCGCGACTCCATCACGCCTCACGTGCTCGACCTCATCGGCATGGGAACCGAAGGCCTCGAAAACCGCCAGGCCATTCCCGACCAGGCTCTCGTCTACTATGCCGGACTGCTTGCCCCCGCCACGCGCCCGGCGTGCGCGCTGAAGCAACTGCTTGCCGACTACTTCGATATCGACGTCGAAGTGCAGCCCTTCGCCGGCGCCTGGCGTCCGCTCGAACCGTCGTTCCGCACCTATTTGAACGAGTCGCGATCCACCTCCGAGATTCTCGGCATCGGCACCGTCTTGGGCGACGAGGTGTGGGATCAAGAATCGGTTGTGCGCATCCGCTTGGGCCCGCTCACGCTTGCGCAGTACGAACAATTTCTGCCCGGCGGTTCGGCGCACGAACCGCTGCGGGCATGGCTTCGTTTCTATTGCGGCGAAGATCTCGATGTCGAAGTTCAACTCGTTCTTCGCCGCGATCACGCGCCGCGCGCCGCACTCGGCGTGGACGGCCACCCCCCGCCGCGCCTGGGTTGGGTATCGTGGATGTTCACGCAACCGCTCGGGCGCGATCCCGATGAGACGATTTTGCGGCTGTGGGAGCCCAGCGCCAAGCCCGCGGCCCTCGCCGCCTGAGGACAGTTTTAGACAAGGAGACCGTATATGAGCGTCAATTTGAAAGCCCTGATCGGAAAGCTGAACGCCTCGTCGCGGAAGGCGTTGGAAGATGCGGCCGGCCTCTGCGTTTCGCGCACGCACTTCAACGTCGAGCTGGAACACTTCCTGGTGAAGCTCACCGAGCAAACCGACGGCGATCTGTTCCGCATCGCCCGCCACAGCGGTATGGATCTTGCGCGTTTGCGCTCTGACCTCGACAAATCGCTCGACGGCTTCCGCACCGGCAACGCGCGCACGCCCGCCTTCAGCCCGGCGCTGGCCGATATGTTCACCGCCGCCTGGACCATCGGCACGCTCGAATACGGCGCCATGCAGATCCGCACCGGCTTCTGCCTGCTCGCCCTGCTCACCGACGAAACGCTGCAGCGCCAAATCCGCGACATCAGCCGCGAGTTCGACAAGATCAAGGTTGAGGATCTGAAGAAGTCGTTCGAAGACGTCGTCGACGGCTCGCCCGAAGACTTCGAAACCGCCACCGCCGCTGCGGCTCCCGCGGGCGGCCCCGGCGCACCGGGCAGCAAGACCGGCGGCAAGACTCCCAACCTCGATCAGTTCACCGTCGACCTCACCGCCAACGCCAAGGCGGGCAAGATCGACACCGTGCTGGGCCGCGACACCGAGATCCGCCAGATCGTCGACATCCTCATGCGGCGCCGCCAGAACAATCCCATCCTGACGGGTGAAGCGGGCGTCGGCAAAACTGCCGTCGTCGAAGGCTTCGCGCTGCGCGTGGCCGCTGGAGACGTTCCGCCGCCGCTGCAGGGCGTCGTGCTGCGCTCGCTCGATCTCGCGCTTCTGCAAGCCGGCGCCGGCGTGAAAGGCGAATTCGAAAACCGTTTGAAAGGCCTCATCGAAGAGGTGAAGTCCTCGCCGGTTCCGATCATCCTCTTCATCGACGAAGCGCACACGATGATCGGCGCGGGCGGCAGCGAAGGCCAGGGCGATGCCGCCAACCTGCTCAAGCCCGCTCTTGCCCGCTGCGAATTGCGCACGATCGCGGCCACCACCAGGTCCGAATACAAGAAGTACTTCGAAAAGGATGCCGCCCTCGCCCGCCGCTTCCAGGTGGTGAAGGTCGAAGAGCCGGACGAAGAAAAGTGCCAGGTGATGCTGCGAGGCATCACGCACATGCACGAAAAACACCACAAGGTGCGCATGCCGC
>CAYUZM010000349.1:0-6352 GCA_964449665.1 uncultured Solibacteraceae bacterium | reverse complement strand
GCACCGTGGCAGCGACCGCGGAAATGTCCGCCAACGACATCTGCGTGCTCCCCCATGCCAAAGCACCCCCTCCCAGCAAAGGCACCGCCGCCGAAGGCAAGGCCATCTACGAGCGCCGCTGCGCCCGCTGCCACGGCGCCGACGGCAAAGGCAAGGAAGAAGCCGCCCTCGTCGGAGGCATGGGAACCCTCGCGACCCCCAAGCCGCTCAAAACCGTCGGCAGCTACTGGCCCCACGCCACCACGATCTTCGATTACATCAACCGCGCCATGCCCTTCGACAACCCCGGCCTGCTCACCAAGGATCAGGAGTACGCCGTGGTCGCCCTCATCCTTCATTGGAACGGCATCATCGGCGAGAACGACGTGATCGACGCCGCCTCGCTGCCCAAAGTGAAAATGCCCAACCGCGACGGCTTCATCGCCGACACGCGTCCCGACACCGGCCGCAAAGCGGCGAAGAAATAACCCCGCGCCGCAGACCGTCCGCGCCCGCCGCGCGCCGCCCCTAAACTCTTCTTCCCAAATTTTCTTATTTCGAGAAACTAGAAACATGAAACTGGAATCTCGAAACGCGCTACACTGAAACCGTATGCAGCTCCGCCCGCAAGACATCGTCGTCGCGCTCAAACTCTGCGCCAACGCCGGGCGGAAGATCGCCCTTGTCCCCCTTTCGGTAGAACTCGGCATCAGCCTCTCCAACACCCACGCCGCCATGAAGCGAATCGCCCGGTCCGGCCTGCGCCTGATCAAAGACGGCCGCGAACCCATCGGCCAGCAATCGCTCCTCGAATTCCTCATCCACGGCCTGCCCTACGTATGGCCCGCCGAAATCGGACCCATCACCCGCGGCCTGCCCACCGCCCACGGCGCGCCGCCGCTCGAAGAGATCATCGCCCACTCGCCCGGCGACGTCCTCGTCTGGCCCGACGCCGAAGGCAAAGTCCGCGGCCAATCGCTGAAGCCGCTCATCCCCAGCGCCGCCGCCGCCGCGCGCCGCGACCCCAAGCTCTACGAACTCCTCGCCCTCGCCGACGCCCTCCGCGTGGGCCGCGCCCGCGAACGCAAGCTCGCCGCCGGAATGCTCGAAGACCGTCTCCTCGGCCAGCACAAAAAAGCCAAAGCCGCCCGCCGGTAACGCGATGACCCACGATCCCAATCGAGAGATGCTCATTCGCGTGGCCCGCCAGCTTGGGCCCCTGCGCAGCGAGTTCGTCCTCGTCGGCGGAAGCGCCGCCGGACTGCTCGTCACCGAAGTCGCGGGCGCACCCGTGCGCGTCACCCGCGACGTTGACATGGTGGTCGAAGTGGGCTCCTACGCCTCCTACTCGCGCCTCGGCGAACGCCTGCGCGAACAAGGCTTCGCCGAAGACGCCTCCGAAGACGCGCCCCTCTGCCGTTGGCGCCACAAGGACCTCATCCTTGATGTCATGGCCGTCGAGGAAAAGGTCCTCGGCTTCGGCAACCGCTGGTATCGTGCCGCCGTCGAACAGGCGCAACCGGTCGAACTGGCGCGCG
The DNA here is from genome assembly GCA_964449665.1 of uncultured Solibacteraceae bacterium. Lineage (GTDB taxonomy): Bacteria > Acidobacteriota > Terriglobia > Bryobacterales > Bryobacteraceae > JAFLBB01. The sequence continues at coordinate 4,835 of CAYUZM010000349.1, read as the reverse complement.
GCCTCCACATCGGCATGATCACCGCGCCCTACTTCCTCGCCACCAAGTTCGAAGCCTTCACCGCGCGCGGCAAAGGCGACTACGGCGCCAGCCACGACCTCGAAGACATCGTCGTCATCGTCGATGGCCGCGAAGAGCTCACCGGCGAAGTCGCCGCATCGGCCGCTGATCTGCGAACCTACCTAGCACGCTGGATGACCCGCCTCACCACCTCGACCCATTTCGAATCCGCCCTCCCCGGCTACCCCTTGCCGCACGACGGCTCCCAGGCGCGCATGGAACTGGGTCTCGGCCGCAGGAAGGCCATCGCCGCGCGCGCCCGCGTCCGGCGCGCCGAGAGGTGGACCCCTCCGCGCCCCATGCGCTTCCCCGGCCCCCGCCACGCCGGGCACGCGCCCCACCGCGCCCTGTGCGCTTCCCCCCGCGCGCCGCGCACGCCCCCGTCGCCGTCGCCACACACACCGCGCGTAAAGTAAGAAGCATGAACCGCCGCGCCTTCCTCCTCGCCACGCCCGCCGCCCTCGCCGCCGGCAAGTTCCGCCTCTGCCTTGCCGGCCTCACGCACGGCCACGCGCGCGGCTTCCTCAATACCCTGCTCAAGCGCGCCGACGTCGAGCTCCTCGGCATCGCCGAACCCGACGCCACCCTCCACGCGCAATACGGGAATCTCTTCCCACTCCCCGCCGCCACCTTCCACACGAGCCTCCCCGCCATGCTCGACAAGCTGAAGCCCGACGCCGTCGCCACCTTCACCTCCACCTTCGATCACACGCGCGTCGTCGAAGAGTGCGCCCGCCGCCGCATCCCCGTCATGGTGGAAAAGCCGCTCGCCGTCAGCCGCGAACACGCCCGCGCCATTCGCGACGCCGCCGCCCGGGCCAACATCCCCGTCCTGGTCAACTACGAAACCACCTGGTATCGCAGCCACGCCCAACTGCGCCGCGAAATCGAAGGCCCTGCCGCCTTCGGCAAGATCCGCAAGATGGTCGCCATGGACGGCCACCAAGGCCCGAAAGAGATCAACGTCGGCCCCGAATTCCTCCGCTGGCTCACCGACCCCGCCCTCAATGGCGCGGGCGCCCTCTTCGACTTCGGCTGCTACGGAGCCAATCTCATGACCTGGCTCATGAACAACCAGCGCCCCGTGGCCGTCACCGCCCGCGTGCAAACCTTCAAGCCGCACATCTACGCGCGCGTGGACGACGAAGCCACCATCCTCGTCGAATACCCAGGCGCGCAAGGCATCATCCAGGCCTCGTGGAACTGGCCTTACAGCCGCAAAGATTTCGAGGTCTACACTGAGCACGGCTACGCCCACGCTACAGGCGGCAACAAGCTCCGCCTGCTTCGCACGAAGGCCAAAGAAGAGGAACTCACCACCCCGCCCGAGCTGCCCATCGACGAGCGCGATCCCGTCTAGTACCTCATGGCCGTCGTCCAGGGGCGCTTGAAACCCACCGGACTCTCCTCGCTCGAAAACAACCTCATCGCAACGGAGATCCTGACCGCGGCTCGCGAATCCGCACGCACGGGTGAAACGCGGAAGCTCCCGCCCGCATAATATCCACATGGCCTCGCGGCGCACCGCACTGGTCCAACTCGTCTGCGCGCTCGCCGCCGGTGCCGAAGCCCCGGCTCACGCCGAATCTTCAACCAACGCCGCGGCCCGCGCCCGCGCCGAGTCCCTCACACGCGCCGCGCCCCGCACAAATGCCGAATCCCCGGCCGACCTCATCGTCGTCCGCAAAGCCAAACGCGAAATGCTCCTCCTCCGCGAAGGCCGTCCCCTCCGCACCTACTCGATCGCCCTCGGCCGCACGCCCATCGGACCCAAACGCCGCCAAGGCGACGGCAAAACGCCCGAAGGCCTCTACACCATCACCGGCCGCAACCCGCACAGCTCCTATCACCGCTCGCTCCGCATCTCCTACCCGACCGCCGAAGACCACGCCCGCGCCCGCCGCGCAGGCGTCAGCCCCGGCGGCGATATCATGATCCACGGCCTTCCCAACGGCCTCGGCCGCATCGGCGCCGCGCACCGCGCCAACGATTGGACCGAGGGCTGCATCGCCGTCACCAACCACGAGATCGAAGAGATCTGGCGCCTCGTCCCCGACGGCATCCCCATCCGCATCGAGCCATAACGATAGAATGCGGTGAGCAAATTCATGTTCACCGCCACCGCCAACCTCATCCTCCCTTCCACCGTCACCGGTTCCTTCCCGCGTCCGCGCTGGTTCGACGTCAGCATGTGGGGCCGCCCGCTGGACACATGCATGCTCGACGTCCACTTCCGCGAGAAGTTCCAGGACGCCATGGCCGTCGTCATGAGCGACCAGGAACGCGCCGGCCTCGACATCCTCTGCCACGGCGACTTCCACGTCGACGAAGACCTCGCCGGCCGCGCCTGGCACCATTACCCGCTCCAGCGCTGGGCCGGCTTCGAAGGCGATCACCTCCAGCCCGAAGAGACCACCGCGCCCTGGCTCCACTACCCCGCCGGAACCCTACTCAACGAAATCTATACCGGCTGGCGCTGGCCCCACGTTACGGACAAAATCGAGCACCGCCCGCTCGACTACCCCAAACTCTGGCGCATCGCCCAAGGCAAAACCCGCAAGCCCGTCAAGTTCGGCACCTGCTGCTCGCAGGTGATGGCCCTCTTCCTCGACATCCACACGCCCAAGTACAAGGACAAGCGCGAAGTCATCTGGGACATGGCCGTCGCTATGAACAAGGAACTGCTCGCGCTGCGCGACGCCGGCTGCCGCGTCATCCAGATCGAAGAGCCCACCTTCCACTTCATGGCCAACACCTACGGCAAGGACCACGACGAGGTGAAGTTCATGATCGACGCCTTCAACCGCGAAGTCGAAGGCCTCGACGACGTCGAGCTCTGGATCCACACCTGCTGGGGCAACCCCAACATGCAGCGCGTCATGGACGACACCAGCTACGCCAACTCCATCGAGATCTATCTCGAACGCTGCCGCGGCGACGTCTGGACCCTCGAAATGAAGGACCGCAATCAGAAGGACCTCGAACTCTTCGCGCCCTTCAAAAACGATCTCAAAAAGAAGATCGCCGTCGGCGCCGTCAGCCACCGCTCACTGCAGGCCGACCGCCCCGAAGACGTCGCCGGCGAAATCCGCAAAGCGCTCAAATACATCCCCGCCGAAAAGCTGATTGTCTCGAGCGATTGCGGCTTCGGCCGCCAAGGCTGCAACCGCGAAATCGCCTTCTACAAAGCCAGCGCCATCGCCCAAGGCTGCAACATCGTGCGGCGTGAATTGGGATTGCCCACTACGGACATCCCCGCCGCCGACCCCAAACTGCAGGTGGACGTCGTGCCGGGACGCAAGCGGTAAGCGCTTCCACGCCGCCGGCCGCCATCGCGCAATCGAACTCGCACGGTTATGGGGCGCGATCTAAGGATGCGCGCACCCGCCGGCGCGAGTAAAATCAATGTCGTATGCGGAAACTCGTGTTATTTGCAATGGCGGCCTCCCTGTTGTGCGCCGCCGACAAGCCCGAAAAAGGCTTCACCAGCCTCTTCAACGGCAAAGACTTCGACGGCTGGACCAAGGCCAAGGAGAACGAAGCCACCTTCTCCATCAGGGACGGCGCCATCGTCGCCAACGGCCCCAAGTGCCACCTCTACTACACCGGCAAGGTCGGCAATCACAACTTCACCAACTTCGAGCTCAAGGTCGACGTCATGACCGAGCCCAATTCCAACGGCGGCATCTACTTCGCCACGCAATACCAGGAAACCAACTGGCCCGAAAAGGGCTTCGAAGTCCAGGTCAACAACACCTACGAACGCGACTTCCGCAAAACCGGCGGGTTGTACATGGTGCAGGACAACAAAGAGAAGGTCGCCGAAGACAAGAAGTGGTTCACCGAACACATCATCGTGAAGGGCAAAAATGTGCAGGTCTTCGTCGATGGCAAGAAGATCGTCGACTGGACCCAACCCGACGGCTGGGCCGGTCCGCCGAACACCCCGGGCCGCGTCCTCGCCCCCGGAACGTTCGCCCTCCAGGGACACGATCCCGGGTCGACCATCCATTACACCACCGAGGGAAGCATCCCGGACGCCACCAGCGGTTCGGGGCTGGCCGGATCGTCGGTGGCCACGCTGAGCGTGGGCGGGCCGATGACCATCCGGGCCATCGCTGTCAAGGCCGGCATGGCCACCAGCGATCTGGCCGTCGGCGCCTACACGACCGGCACGCACACCCCGGGATTGCTGCGCATCGTTTTCAAGTCCGGCGCCAATGCCGAAAACGTCTGCTTCCCCGGTGACGCCAACAATTGGAGCCTGGGCGCCACCACGCGCAACCTGGCGGCCAATTCCACCGCCACGATCGACATCGCCAACGGGATCAGCGCCACCACCCTGGCCCGAGGCAACAATGCCGGCGCCCTGGAACTGAAGCTGGTGAAAAATGACGGCACCTGGAACAACCAATGGTCGTTCGGCGCTTGGGTCAAGGGACCCCGCATTACCCTGGGCGACGGCAATCGCCAGATAACGATAGCGGCATCCGCCGCCAGCCAGGTGACCCTGACTATCGATGTCGCGGCCACCAGCCTGAGCGTGCAGGTGCTACCCTGAGCTGATCCGGGCGTTAAGCCCGGTTCAGGCGCGCCCCGTCCGGTTCGGCGAGGGCGACCGAATCGCGGACGACCAGGCTGGCCGGCAGTCGGTAATTCAAGCGGTCCAGGATTTCGCCCGCCACCAATCGCCCGAGCAATTCGGCGGCAAGGCGGCCGTTTTCCTGGATCGGCTGGTGGACGGTGGGCAGGGCCGGGCCCAGCCAAGCGGCCTG
>CAYUZM010000348.1:0-6374 GCA_964449665.1 uncultured Solibacteraceae bacterium | reverse complement strand
GGGGAGGGGGGGGGGCCGGGGGTTCCCGCTTGGCGGGATGAGCGCCGACCTTGAACTGGAAGACGGCGCGATGAACGTGCGCAATCTCGCCCTCGACATCGCCGGCTCTGCGCTCACTCTCTCGGGCCGCGTGGACAGCTTCGACGATCCGCGGTTCGACTTGAAGGCAAACAGCGCGCTCTCGCTCGGACCGTTGCTGCGCGCGGGCGGCGTCGAGCGGCAGGCATCGGGAACGGTGAATGTGGCTTGGACCCTCACCGGTCCGTTGGCGCAATGGCAGGCGGCGGCGCGCATCGAAGGACAGGCCTTAACGCTGGATCGCCTTCGCAAGGTGGATGTCAAAGCCGAAGCGGCCTACGACGCGGCGGCGTCCCGAGTGCGGCTGGATTCCATCAGTGTGACCTCCAACCTGGGCACGCTTCGAGGGAAGGCTGATGTTGCGCTCACCGCAGTGGCCGGCGCCAGCACGGCCAACCTGGCGCTGGCGGGAGTCGACGTAGCCGCCGTGATGGCCGCATTTGGTCAGCCGGCGCCTGTGGCATCAATCGCCGCTGGAGAAATCGCGGCAAGGTGGCCTGGGCTTGCTGTGGAGAAGGCCCTCGCGGATGCGGCCGTTCGATTGCGCGCATCCACGAGCGCAGTGGCCAAAGGCGTCGTCCCGGTATCGGGCTCGTTTAACCTCCAGTCGCAAGGCAATCGAATCGTGGCCGGCATTGCCGAGTTGCAAGCGATGGGAACGGCGGTGTCGGGCCAGGTGACGCTGGAGGAAGGCGCGCGGCTGGGCGGCGAGCTACAGGCGAGCGCTCGCGATGCGGGGGCCACGGTGGCGCAACTGGAGGCGTTTCTGGGAAAGTCCGCGGGCGCCTTGCTCGGCACTCCCGTCAAAGGCCAGGTGAATGTCGCGGCGACCCTGGGGGGCACGCTGGGCAACCCCTCCGCGCAAGCGCTCGTGGACGCACCGTCGTTGCAGGCGGGCACGCTCACTGGCATCTCCGTCGATGCCCAAGGCAGCTACGATCCCGCAAGGGTGAAGTTCGACCGCTTGACGGTGTCCTGGCAGAACCAGACAGTATCAGCCTCGGGCGAGTTGGGGCTGCGCGGTCAAGAGCAAACCGTGAGTCTCCACGCGCAAGCGGATCGCGTCTCGATTGCGCAAGTGCTCGCCGGCTTCAATCGCTCCACGCTCCCCGTGGAGGGGACCGCTTCGTTCCAGGCAAATGTCACTGGCACGGTGCGAAATCCCGAAGCCCGGTTCCAGGTGACCGCCGCTAACCTGACGGCATATCGCGAGCCGCTGGGCACAATGCAACTTCGTGGTGGTCTCAGCGGGCCGGCGGCGCGCATCGAAGAGTTGAAATTCGAGAAGCCGCAACAGCGCGGCACCGGCGTCCTGCGTGCGTCGGGAACCTACAACCTTGACTCGCGCCAATATGCGCTGGACCTATCGGCCAGCGGCGTGGATATCGAGCAACTGACGCTACCCGATGGCTCCGCCGTGCGCGTGAAGGCGCTGGCGGCCACGGCAAAGGGGCAGGGCAGTGTGGACGACCCGGCGCTCCAGTTGACCGTGAACGCGGTTTCCGCCGCATTTCGCGGCCAGGAGCTTGGGCCCATAGAGGCCGCGGCGAATGTCGCCGGGAAACTCGCTGATCTGCGCGTAGTCGCTCCGAAATATTCGTTGGCCGGAACCGCGAAAGTAGGCACCGCGGCTCCCTACGCCGGCGCCTTTGAGGTAACGGCGAAGAATGCGGACGTGAGCCGTCTCCCGCTGCCCCCTCAAGTCGAACTTTCGGGAACCATCACGGGCACAGTGAAAGGCTCTGGAACGATCGAAGACTACGCGCAAGGCGAGGCCTCCGCGCAGGTCGACGCCGCGGATCTGAAGTGGCGCGGCCAGCCCCTGCGCACGGACGGCCCGCTGCGGGCGGGTTACGCGAACGACGTTCTCACAATCGAACAGGCCACGATCGTAGCGCCCGATTCGCGCCTGAGCCTCCAAGGTACGCTTCCCCTCACGGAGGCGGCCGGCGCCGGCGCCATCAAGCTCACTGCCGGGCTCGACCTCGCCACGCTGCCCTTGTACTTGCCCGTGGAGCAGCCCGTGGCCGCCGCCGGAACCATGACGATCGACGGAACGATTCGCGGCACACTGCGGCGCATCGATCCTGAGTTGCAATTCACTCTCCAAGGCGGCAGCTATTTCGCGCCTCAAATGAACGCCCCCGTCACCAACGTGGAGATGCGCGGAGCCATACGCGACGGAGCGCTCGAACTGCACTTTGCGGCCGCGGCGCTGGGGCCGGCGGCGTTCAGCGCTTCCGGCGTGATTCCCTTCGGACTCCTGCCCGCGCTGCCCGTCGAGTTGGCAAGGCGGCAGGGCCCCGCACAGTTTCAGGCCGATTTGAAGTCGGCCGATTTGAGCACCCTTGGTGTTTTGCCGGAGAGAGTGGGCGGAACGATGAGCGCGTCGTTGACGGCCTCGGCTCCCAAAGCGGATCTGAAATTGCTCACCGGAACGCTCACGTTTCCTGAACTGAAGTTAGCCCTGCGTCAGTATGCCGTGGAGCAGAAGACCCCTTCGCGCATTGGGATCCACGGCGGCGTGGCGACGGTGGAGCAGTTCGCGCTCACCGGCCCGTTGACCGATCTGCAACTAACTGGGACCGCGGGGTTGACGGGCCCTCGCGCGTTGAATCTGCAACTGCGCGGAACCGCCGACGCGGCGCTCGCTTCGGCACTCACAAGCCAGGTGCAGGCAAACGGCTCGGTGACTCTGCAAACGGCCCTCACGGGAACCCTGCAGCAGCCTGTGGTGAACGGCTTCGTCGAGTTGTCCGATGGCCAGGTGGCCATGAAGAGTCCGCTGCTGGCGGCCGAAAACCTCGAGGCACGGCTGGAGCTGAAAGGAAGGCAATTCGAACTGACGAAACTGGAGGGCTCGCTCAACGGCGGCAGCCTGTCCGGGTCGGGCGCCATCGGCTACGAAGGCGGCCGGCTGGCGAACACAAACCTCACGATGAAGGCCGCGGACGTCTACTTCAACTTCCCCGAGGGGCTGAAGACTCTCTCCGATTTCGAACTGCGGCTGCAGAGCACGCCAAGCGGTCCGGTCTTGGGCGGCCAGATCGTGATTCAGGAAGGAGGCTTTGCCGACGACTTGAACCTCGACCGGGGCATCCTGGCGGCGGTCACGGCGCCCTCCTCGATCGATCTCACCGAAGAGCGCGACCAGTTGCTGCAGAGCTTGCGGCTGAACATCGGCGTGCGGACCGCGAACCCGCTGATGGTCGAGAACAACCTGGCCAAGGGCGAGGTGAGCGCCGACCTGCGCATTGTGGGCACCCCCTACGAAGTTGGCCTTGCCGGGCGTATGGAGATTGAGGAAGAAGGCGAGATCCGCCTGCAGGAACGCCAGTATCTGGTGGAGCGCGGGATCATCACGTTCAACAATGAGAGGCGCATCGAACCGGAGTTGAACGTGGCGGCCACAACCACGGTGGGCGGCTACGATATCCGGCTGGAGATCCAGGGCCCGCCGGGAAAGACGCGAACGATTCTCACCTCCGATCCGTCCCTTCCGGAGCCCGATATTTTGTCCATGCTGATCACCGGCAAGACCATGGACGAAATGCAAGGCCAGGAGTTCGCCGTGGCGCGCGAACAAGTCCTCTCCTATCTCGCCGGACGCGTCGGAACCACACTGGGGCGGGGAATTCAGAGCGCAACCGGCCTCAGCACAGTGCGCCTGGAGCCGAACCTGATTGCCTCCGAGACCGACCCCAGCGCGCGGCTCACCGTCGGTCAGGACATCACGCGAAACCTGGAGCTCGTGTATTCAATGGACCTCGTGGACAGCTCCGATCAGATCTACGTCGCCGAGTACGACCTCACCAAACGATTCACCACGCGCGGCGTGCGGCAATCCGATGGCAGCTTCCGCATGGACTTCCGGCACGACCTCCGCTTTGGCGGTGTTCCGGAACCCCGGCGCGATACCAAGCGGCTTGCCCGGCGCATCGGCGAGGTGACCCTCACCGGGAATCCATTCTTCCCCCAGGCCACCATTCTCGATCGTTTGAAATTGAAGCCGGGTGGCAGATACGACTTCTTCAAATCCCGCAAAGGCGTGGACCGCGTCACGAAGCTCTACATGGATGAGGGACTGCTCGAAGCGAAGGTGCGCCTGCGTCGCGAGCCCCGCAACCAGATCGTCAATTTGAAGTTGAACGTGGAGCGCGGCCCCAAGGTCAACTTCGTATTCGAAGGGATTACGGTTCCGGCGGATGTGCGGAAGAGCGTCAGGGAAGTCTGGCACACCGGCGTCTTCGATACACAGCGCGCCGAGGAGGCCCGCGACACGATTCTGGATTGGCTCGCGAGCGAAAAGTACCTGCGGCCGTTTATCGAATACTCGATGGCCACCGAAGGCCTGGAATCGAAACGCGTGTTATTCGACATCGATCCCGGCGCGCGCTACCAGGACGTGAAGCTTGCCTTTGAGGGCGCGGCGGACGAGCGGGCTTCCGACCTCCGCGACGTCATCGATGAGCAGAATTTGGAGATCGAGGTCTACACCAAGCCCGCGCGCGTGACCGAACTGCTCACGCGCTACTACCAGGAACTTGGCTATCTGGATGCCGTCGTCTCATCGCCCAGATACGAACTGGATGCCGCGGCCCGAACGGGCAGGGTCGTCTTCCCCGTCAAGGAAGGCCCGCGCTACCGCATCGGCGCGGTCACATTCGAAGGCAACAAGGCCATCAGCAACGAACGGTTGGCGCAAGCCGCGCCCCTGCCCGCCGGAGAAGTCTACAAGCCTGTGCTTCGCGAAAACGCGTTGGGGCGGCTGAAGGCGGAGTACTGGCGCGAAGGATACAACGACGTCGGGACGCAGTTCCTTACGCAGCGCAGCGAGGCCGATGGTGTGGTCAACGTGACGTTTCGCATTGAGGAGGGACCGCGAGGCGTAGTTCGCGAAATCCTCGTCGAGGGAAACGACAAGACCAGCGAGGACATGATTCGCAGGCAGCTTGCGATTGGTCCGGGCGAAACGTTGAGCTTAGAAAAGGTCGGCGAATCCCGCCGCCACTTGTATGACACCGGCGCCTACTCGCTCGTGGACGTCACCTATGAACCGATCGATGGCGGACCGGCCTCTTCTGCCGGCGCCTCTGCCGCCACCTCTTCCGGCGACAAGCCAATGCGGTTGCGTGTGCGCGTGCGGGAAATTCAACCGTTTGAGCTGCGCTATGGTGCGTTCTACGATACCGAAAATGGTCCCGGCGTTATTGTCGATCTTGCAAACCGCAACTCGTTAGGCAGTGCCAGGGTGTTGGGTTTTCGCGGCCGCTACGATTCGCAATTGCGGGAGGTTCGCGGCTACTTCAGCCAGCCCGTCCTGCGCCAGTTTCCACTCAAGTCAATCGTCAGCCCTTTCTGGCGTCAGGAGCGCAATCCATCCACCGAAGATACGGACCCGTTCAATGTCGACCGGATCGGGATTTCGTTTCAGCAGGAGGCCCGGCTTCGGGAGAGCCTCCTCCTCAACTATGGATATCGAATCGAGAAGAGCAGAACCTACGATCCGGGTCCCGACGCCTTCTTCGATATTCCCTTGCGCATTGCCTCGCTCACGACGTCACTCTCACGCGAGACGCGCGACGAGATTCTGGACGCCACTCGCGGCAGCTTTATGTCCCACGCGGTCCAGTTCTCACCGCTGAAGCTCGGTTCCGAACTCAGCTTCCTCAAGTACTTCGGCCAGTACTTCCGCTATGTGCCGCTACAGAAACCCCGCATCGAGCTCTTTACGAATGAAGTGAAGCGGCCGCGCCTCGTTTATGCGGGCGGAATCAGGGTCGGCCTCTCCACGGGATTCGGCGGCCAGGAGGTCCCGCTGAGCGAGCGCTTCTTCGCCGGCGGCGCAACCACGATTCGCGGCTTCGAACAAAACACCGTCGGACCCATCGCTGGACGCCAGCCCCTGGGCGGCGAGGGCATGCTCGTGATCAATAACGAACTTCGCGTTCCCCTCTTCAGCATCTTCGACGGCGTTGGCTTCGTGGACGTGGGCAACGTCTATGGGAAGGTGAGCGATTTCAGCCTTGGCGACTTGAGGGAGACCGCCGGCCTCGGGCTTCGCGTCCGCACACCGTGGTTCTTGCTCCGGCTGGACTATGGCTTCAAACTGGATCGCCGTGCCGGAGAGCGCGCCGGGCGACTCTTCTTCAGCATCGGCCAGGCATTCTAAGCCACGGCAACACCGGGGCGGTTCCGTCAGCCTGATGCCGCCTCTCTCATAATCTTCACATTGGTATCTTCCACGTCCTGCGCCACCCCTCCCAGTTGCGGGGTGTTGAACATCGATAGCAGGG
>CAYUZM010000347.1:0-6383 GCA_964449665.1 uncultured Solibacteraceae bacterium | reverse complement strand
GACGGTCGGGCTCCGGGCGGCGGCTTGGTTGTGGCAACCAGCGAGCACCCATGGCGGTTCGAGTCGGAGGCGCGGGGTTGGAAGAAGCTCACCATGGAGCCGCATTCCTACCTCGCAGTGCTGCCGTTGACGAACGGTGAATATCTGGCCGCCATACCCGAACTGGTACGCATTGCTTCGACGGGCAGAATTCTGGAAACCATACCTCAGTCAAACAGCTCTGGACCCAATATCGACTTCCGGCTGATGATTCAGGACACGCTCGGCAAAATATGGGTTGCTCATGGCAAGGGGCTGTTCCGCGTGGGCGGCCTGCCGGGGCAAATGTCGCTGACGAAGGTGGCGCTCCCGGACGAAAAGCCAAAGTCACCGAATGTGACAAATCTGCAAATCGACTCGAATGGCCGCTTGTGGGTCGCTTACGAAGAAGGGGTCGCATGGCAGGACGAACGCGACGAGTGGCACAAGATCGCCGCTGAGCCTGAACTGACCGGCGCTAATGCTTTGGCCACTGTCCGCGGAGCGGGCTACGAAGCGGTATGGGCCGCTTACCGAGGGAGGGACCGCGCGGCGTTCAATAACAGTGCTAAGGTTTCTCGCTCGCGGCATGAGGGGGAGCGGTGGTCAACTGAGTTGCTGCATTTGGGAGGCGATACGCGATACGCCGACACCCGGTTTCTTGCGGGGGATTCGCGCGGCTGGGTTTGGCGCGGCACAGCCGGCGGAGTATTCATTTCGGACGGGGTGAACACTTCCCCTCAGGATTGGCTCCACATCGATTTCGACAATGGCCTCGCCAGCCGAACCACGTCCCGCTACGGTTTCTTCGAGGATGCCAGCAACGACGTGTGGATCGGTGGGGACTTGGGCGTTACGAGGCTGAAGCCGGATGCCAGTTGGTTTCGCGCCCCGGCCGATGCGCGCGTGCCACAGATATCCTGGTTTCAGGCTGGCGATCGTACTTCATGGCGCGCCGAGGAAATAGGCGAGGCACTTTCCGATTCTCCTTCGCTTCTGCGTCTGCAGATTGGTTCGCTTGAGGGGCCGTCCATGCGGGATTACCCGTTTCGCTACCGGTTGTTGCCGGACGCGCCGGCGTGGCAATTCAGCAAAGATGGGCTTATAGAGTTCCGGAACCTCAGCAGAGGAGTTCATAAGCTGGAGGTAGCCTACACGGGATCCGGACGATCCCCTGTGCTTACCGTGCCGCTCAACGTGGGACGGATGCCCGGCGTGCCGACCTGGTTGACTCTGTTCGTTGTTCCGACGGCGGGCATTGGAGTTGGGGCGCTCGTTCGGAGCGAGAGGTTGAGGTATCGGGGCGCAAAGGCTGCCTTTCTGATTCGCCGCGCGCTACGGATGCGGAACCAACCGTCGCCGGACGAGGATGCGGGGTACGGGGAGAGCTACACGGGCAAGACCCTTGCGGGGCGATATCAGATAGTGCGGATCATATCGAGAGGGGGCTTTTCGCGCGTATACGAGGCGCGGGATCTGTGTAGCGGTGAACGGGCCGCGATTAAAGTTCTCGATGCGATTCCGGGCAATGCGGGTTGGGTGAGGGACCGGTTTACGTCGGAGGTTGCGGCACTACGGTCGGTGGCTCACTCCGGCGTAGTGACGGTGCAGGACTCCTGGATCACTGAAAGTGGCGTACCGTGCCTTGCCATGCCGTTCCTGGAAGGTCCGACTTTGCGGGCTGAGTTAGAACGGGGCACGTTCCCGTCAGGGCGGGTTGGGCGGCTGGTCCGGCAGATGGGAGAATCGCTCGCGGCAATTCACGAGAAGGGGATCGTCCATCGCGACTATAAACCGGAGAACATCATGCTTCTGCGACCCGGAAGCGATGACGAAAGCGCCGTTCTGATCGACTTTGGGACTGCGGGAATGCGCGCCTCCGAGTTGGAACTTGCTGTCACGACCTTGTTGGCGGGGTCGCTTCAATACATGGCCCCCGAACGGCTTACCGGCCATTACTCGCCGGCGACCGACGTCTATGCGCTGGGCGTCGTGATTCTGGAAATGCTAACCGGGAAGCGGTTGGCGGACTTCCGCTCAGCCTTCGCGGATGAGGGCTTCGAAGCGGAAATCGCCGCATGTCTGAATCTGGTGGATCCTTTTCTGGACGCGCGACTCTTGGCAGCGAGCTTAGTGCAGGCGTTCCACCCGGATCCGCGTCAGCGCCCGAGGGACGTGAGAGAGTGGGCGAACGAAATTGCCAAGCAGCTAATGAGCGCGGCCATTGGTTAGCCGCGCGCGCATCCACGCGACTCCAAAATCATAGTCTGCCCGGACGCTCCACACGGCACGCGATTGAACTCGGCTCGCCTCTTCCCACGAGAGACCCTCTACACAGCGAAGCCAGACGCTGGCCGACGCGCGAGGGTCGAGGGCGTGTAGTTGGTCGAATACCTGCTGAATCGTGTGCGACATTTCGGCGGCCTCGGCGGCGCTGGAGATTTTAGGAGAGAGCGCGTCGATGAGTGACGGCGGAATTGTTTTTTGCGCCGATTTGATACGCGAATAGTCGACTAAGACCTGTTTCATCGCCCGGGCCGACACGGCGAAGAAATGCTCTTCATTCGCCAGTCTGATTTCCACACGCCTCAGTTTCAAGAAAAGTTCGCTCACCAGGGCCGTCGGCTGGAGGGTGTGACCGCGACGTTCCCGCCGCAGCAAACCTGATGCAATCGCTCTCAATCGAGGGAACGCCAATCTATAGATGGCGTCTAGCGCGATCTTCTCCCCCTTGTTGGCGGCCCCAATCAAATGGCTAAGCTGCCCCTCTAACATCCCCGCTCTCCTTCTCACACACTCAGGTCGTATTCGTTAAACTATCACAGCGGCAGATCAGTAATTTCTTGGGGAGAGCACACCTCCACACCTCTGCCGGTGGACCTGCAGCACTACGGGACTCTAATTGATAGGTCGCCGACGAGCCTGAATCGTGACGATTATTTAAGTAGTACGGATGGTGTCTTGCCAATACTTCGCGCCACTACAGCTCCTTCGCCGCCTGCCCCGGGGCGATGATGCCGGGCGGAAGTTCCATCAGCCGGATGTTACGGAAGTGGATCTTCGCGCCTTCGGATTCGAGACACAGGTAGCCCTTCTTTTGGGTCGACTTCGAGATTCCGTTGACGAACTTACCGTTGATGGAGAGTTTGATGGTTCCGTCGACGGCGACGACGTCGTAGGTATTCCACTCGTTTTTCGGTTTGCAGCGCGATTCGAAGGAGAAGCTGCGGTCGTTGCGCGGGTTGTCGGCGAGGGTTTTCACACCGCCGACTCCGAAAAGCTCTCCCGTGACGTAGGCGTGGGGCGGCGTGACACCGTCCTTCTTATGAAGTTCGGGCCAGCCGAGTTCCAGCATCTGGATCTCGACGCCATTCGGTAAGCGGTTCTTCTCGCCCGGCACGGCGTCCGACCAGGCGAAGACGCCCGAGTTGCCGCCCGTTTCGGTGTGCATCCACTCGATGTGGAGCAGGAAGTTCTCATACTGTTTGGCGCTGCGCATGACGCCGATGGGTGTGCCTTTGCAGATAAGCTCGCCGTTCTGCACGGACCAGGTGTCGGGGTCGGTGTTTACGTTAACCCAGCCCGTGAGGTCGCGGCCGTTGAAGAGGTCGACCCATTCGGGCGTGGGCACGGCCGAGGCGGGAACGAGGAAAGCGGCCGCGGCGAGGGCGAGCGATGCCGTGCAGGCGATGAGTGGTTTCATGAAGTGACTCCGGTGATATCGATCAGATACATTTGACGGCCGCCATTGTGGGGCGAGTCGATGACGACTTTCTTGCCGTCGGGGGAGAAGCGTGGATGCGTATCGCAGCGCCATTCGCCCGTGTATTGCGGCGGCGAGTGGAAGGCGCCGAGTTCGGTGCGACGGCCGCTTGAGACGTTATAGAGGTAGACGTTCTGGCGGCGGTCCTTATCGGGGTAGGTGTCGTTGAGAATCCACTGGTTGCCGGGCAGGTAAGTGCAGTGGCCGTTGACGGTCATGACGCCTTCGCCGACGACGGTGGCCTCGCGGGTGCGGTCCTTGTAGAGATAGAACTTGTCGCCGTGTCCGGGCGTCCAGGCCCAGGCGAGGATGTTGGCCTCGTCGCGCCAGATGAAGTGCGAGGTCTTGCCGTAGGGGTCGAGTTCGTAGAGATCTTTGCCTTCGGAGGAGGCCGTAAAGAGGCGTGTGTTGAAGCTGGTCTGGCCGGGATTGCGCCAGCGGTGGAGGAAGATGAAACGGCTACCGTTGGGCGAATAGAGCAGGTGATTGAACCAGTGTTTGGCGCCGGGTTTGGGCGCGGCCTCGGCGAAGGAGTGCGGGATGGCGGCGACGTGCGCGAACGAGAGGATGAGGCGGGACTTGCCGCTGGCGAGATCGAGGGACCAGATGCCGGCGTCGTCGGGCGCGGCAACATCGGGACGTGGGTCGGGGATGCCCGCGTACCCGTAGCCGGGGCGGGTGACGTTCAAGCGGCGGAAGTCGGGATAGAGGGCGTGGCGGCCGTTGGGGGAGAGCGTATAGATGGGCGCGGGGATCGTGCGGCGTTTGTTCGTGCGGGTATTGAAGACGTGGCTGACGAAACGGCCTTCGGCGCGATCGTTCCAGATCACTTCGTCGCGCGAGCCGGGAATCCATTGCAGCATGCAGCCCTGCTGCCAGTTCCAGGCTCTGGTGGCGCCGAGTTCGCGATAGGCGTCGCCGTTGGCTGTGTCGATGATGCCGGTGCGGATCTCGTCGTCCGGGGTGGGCGAACGGCCTTCGAAGGTTACCTGGTTGGTGAGGACGTAGCGCGAGGTGGGGTCGAACTGAAGTTTGTCGTAGTAGGCGAACCAGTGGAAACGGGGGCCGCGGGTGATCTGCCGGACGGGCGCGCCGGCTTGTTGGGCGGCGAGCAGGAGGGGGCTGGCGAGAAGCGAGCGGCGAGAGATCACCGCCCAAGTTTATTCGCGCGAGGCCTTCACGATCAAGATGCCGAGCACGGCGCAGGACATGAGGATGGCGCGGGAAGGGCCTTCGGCGGGGGCGGAAGGCACGGCGGCGCGAACGGCTTCGGCGAGGAAGGTGTCGGGAGAGGCGTAGTTCACAAAGTGGCTGGGACCGATGGCGGGGGCGGCCGAGGCGACGGAAGCTGCCGCCAGTGCGGCCAGGGCGAAGATGCGAATCCGTTTCATGACTGTGAGAGCGACGATTGGCGGAAAAGCGGATCAGGTGCGATGTGAAATATTGCGATAGGATGCCCGGCATGGCGAAATTGGGTATGGCGAAATTGGGAATGGCAAAGCTGATGCAATGGGCCGCGATGGGTGTTTGGTTCGCGGGGACGATGGTCTGGGGCCAGGAAGGTGTGCCGCAGGAAGGCGTTCCGCCGCATGTGTGGAGCAAGCTGGCCGCGCAGGACAAGGTGCTGTTCGGGAAACTGGCGCAGTTGGAACTGGAAGCCTTGTGGAGCGTGGTGGCCGAGGCGGGATACACGAACTGCTTCGTCCATGAGCTGACGCCGATTCATACGAACCGGCGGCTGATTGGGCGGGCGCGCACGATCCGTTATTTGCCGAACCGCCCCGATTTGCGCGAGCGGTTGTACAAGGCCGGGCCGCAGTTGAACTATGTGTCGAGCGACAATGCAGAGCCGGGCGATGTGCTGGTGTTCGATGCTGGAGGCGACGTGCGGAGCGCGGTGACGGGGGCGATGACGACGCGGCGGCTGGTGGCGCGCGGCGGGGCGGGTATGATTGCCGACGGAGCGTTTCGCGACGTAGGGCAGATACGGGAGCTGCCGATTCAGGTGTACATGAAGCGGGGGCAGGCGGCGGCCGTGAATCCGAACCTGATGAGCGTGGACTACCAGGTTCCGGTGCGAATTGGCAACGTTACCATTTTGCCCGGAGACGTGCTGGTGGGAGAGGAGCACGGAGTGCTGGTGATCCCGGTGGCGGTGCTCGACAAGGCCGTTGCGAAAGCGGGCGAAACTGTTGAGAGGGAAGAGTTTCAGAAGAAACTGCTGGAGCAGGGCGAGCCGATTGGCGGGGTCTATCCACGCCTGAATGAGGCCAACCAGCAGCGGTTCGAGGCGCAGCGGAAGGGGGTGGCCCCCAAGCGGTAGGCGAACAGCGTACGATGAAGGAATATGAGAATCATTGAGGAGGGTCTCCTCGAATCGGCGGACCAGTGGGATGATAGCGTCCGGGCGCGCTATAACCCGGATAAGAAACAGGATGAATTTCGCGACTATTCGGAGGGCGTTCCTCCAAGGGTTCGCGAATTTTACCGTGTGAACCACATCGGCCAGACGCGGGAGTTTGCCCGCGCCAAACGGGCCGAGTTTTGCGGCCTGAACCGCACGCAGATGGGTGTGTGGGAGGCGTTGGAATTCCTGAACACC
>CAYUZM010000346.1:0-6398 GCA_964449665.1 uncultured Solibacteraceae bacterium | reverse complement strand
CCGCCACCTGGTATTCGCGCAGCCCCGGCGCAATGCGCCGCCACGCCGCCTTGTGCGCCTCAACCGAAACATCGGCGGCATGTTGGATGCGCACAAGTTCACTTGCCGACTTGACCATCCGCAACTGCTGAATCTTCTCCTTCGCGCC
This sequence comes from uncultured Solibacteraceae bacterium, assembly GCA_964449665.1. Classification (GTDB taxonomy): domain Bacteria; phylum Acidobacteriota; class Terriglobia; order Bryobacterales; family Bryobacteraceae; genus JAFLBB01. Next base: position 6,250 of record CAYUZM010000346.1, on the reverse strand, counting down.
GGTCAACTCGCGAACGCCCGCCCGTTCCTGCTCTTCCTGAATTGCCTTCAACTCGGCCATCGGCGCAACGCGGTCGAATCCGGTGCGCTCGTCGATGCCCGGGTCCGTTGCGCTGCCTTTCTTGCCCGTGTAGCGCTCGCGCGTCGGGTTCGCCTCGGGAAGCAGCAGCACGTCGAGCTTGGGACCGATGACCAGCGCCGCGCCCGGCTCCATCCAACCGCTCAGGTAGTAGAAGTTCGGCTCCTGCACGAAGCCCGAGCGAAGGTTGCCTTTTTCTTCTTCCGTGGCGCCTGTCAAAACGATCAGCGTGCCGGGATTCTGCCGGCGCAACGCCTCGCGGCGCGCGCGGAAGTCACCACTCTCGCCGGCAAAAATAATTGAGGCGAATGAGAGCGCTAGCAGCAGTCCAACAGCGGGCCGGAACATTCGTACCAAGTATAGTAAGCGTAGTGATCGCACTTTGGTTCGTCCTTGCGCTCGCGGTTGCCCTGGCATTTCTCTCCTTACGCGGCGATGGCGCCAAAGCGCGCTTTTGGGAGAGCGCCCAGCCCGCGCCCGGTGGGCCGTGGGTGGGCGCGTCTCCCCCCGTCACCTTGATCGTCCCCGTGAAGGGTCCGGATGAGGGCCTACGCGAAAATCTCGCCGCGCTCGCGGCGCAGGAGTATCCGGACTTCGAACTGATCGTCTGCGCCCGAACCGCGAGCGACGTGCCCGCGGACGTTCTTCCGCCGACGGCCCGGTTGGTGATTACGACGGTGACGCTCGCCCACACGAGTGAAAAGATCGAGAACATGCTCGCCGCCGTCGACGCCGCACGACCTATCGACGCCGCGCGCTCCGAAAGCCCCGTGTTCGTCTTTGCCGACTCCGACGCGCGTCCGCTCTCGCACTGGCTTCGCTCCCTGGTGGCTGTTGCCACGCAACCCGGCGTTGGCGTGGCGACCGGCTATCGCTGGTACATCCCTACAGCGGGCGGCTTCTGGAGCCACATGCGCTCGGCATGGAATTCGGTGATCGCGGGAGGATACGGTCCCGGACAAAACCAGTTTTGCTGGGGGGGCGCGATGGCGATCCGCCGCGAACTGTTCGAGAGTCTCGCCGTGCGCCAGGCATGGACCGGCCAGGTGAGCGACGACTACATCCTCTCAGAACTCGTGCGCCACGCGGGACTGCGCATCGCCTTCGCGCCCGGCGCGTTAACGCCCGCGCGCGATCACACCGCGATGTGGGAGTTCCTGGGATGGTCGGCGCGGCAGTTGCTGCTCACACGAATTTACCGGCCCGGGCTGTGGCAACTCGCCTGTTTCGCGCATGTGGTCTACTGCGGCGCGATGGTGTGCGCGGTTGTTCTCGCGTACAGTGGCCAGCCGTGGGCGCTTGCGGCGTTGGCGCTTCAGCTCGGCATTGGAATGTGGAAGGCCGCGCGGCGGTGCGTATGGGCGTCCCGGGCTTTGGGCGAACAGGCCGGTTCGCCGTGGTTGCACGCGGCGCTTTCGCCGCTGGTCACGTGGGTGTGGTTATACGCGATCGGGGCATCGGACGCGGGCAACATTCTGCATTGGCGCGGAGTTCGCTACCGTCTGTCTCGCAACGGCTGTGAGCGCTTAGGCTGACGTGGCCGCCGGCGCCATCAGATCGGGCGGACGAATCGAGCGGATCCAGGTGATTAACAGACCAACCAGCAATCCGGCGAATGCTCCTACCGCGATGATCAGCGGCCGGTTGAGCTGTTCGCGTTCCGGCAGAGAGGGGAGGTCAATCACTTCCAGCGTGGCGTCGTATTTCCAGGAAGCGGCCGCTTCGGCCGTGCGTGCCATCCCGATCTTTTCTTGCAGCACCTGGTATTCCTTGCGCGCCAGTTCGACATCGAGAGAGGCACGCGCATATTGCGGCTCGTTCTCCTTCATCTTGCGCAGCGCCACCGACCGTTCCAACCACGTCTTCGCAGCCGATTCGGAACGGTCCGACAGAAACATCGAGATCGACTTCAACTCTTGCGACCGTTGGCGGATGCTCGCGTCGATGACGCGCGTCATGAGGTCGCGCGTCACCTTTTGCGCTTCGCGCGGAGTTTCGTAGGTGAACATGATCTGCAGCATGTTCTCCTCGCCATAACGGAACGCAATGTACTTTCGCATCTCTTCGGCAACGTCATACAAGGTCATGCGCGCACGTTCACTCGGGTAGAGCTCGTATACGCGGATCATTTCCGTGAGCGTCTGCCTGGATAACACTCCCACGATCTGGACTTGAAGCTGGCGCTTCAGGTCCGTTCGCCCTATCGAGGGGAGGAGTTGTTCCGGGAGCGAGGAGGGAACGATGCGGATGGTTGCCGTCGAAGTGTACTGGGGCGGTTTCGTATACACGATTGCGCCGGCAACGATGCCACCCGCTAGCGCGCATGCGGTCACCCAACGCAGGCTGTGCGGCTTGGGCGGCGCGTGCAATTGCGCTCCCCGCGCGGGCCACGCCACACCGGCCAGTTCACGCGTGCTGAATCGGAGATAGGCGGCCAGACCTTGGCGCGCGGCGTCTTCGCGGGCCTCGTGAAAGGCGGCCAGCATTTCGCGGGCGACCTGCGGTGGAAACGCCCGCGTCCGGCGGCGCAAAAGGAACGTGTAGAGCGCGGTGAGCATGCGGTTATGCCTCGCCTTTCGCCAAGCGCAGCGTGGCGACGCGTGCCAGCATCTTCATGCGGCCGATCTCCGAGGTCAAGCCCTCGCGTCCGGCGGCTGTGAGCGCATAGGCCTGCCGTCCGCGCGAGGTGTCGTCGTCTTCCACGCGCTCGATCCAATCGCTAGCGAGCAGCCGCTGAATGGCGCCATACAGCGTGCCCGTGCTCAGCTTCACGCGACCGTTGCTGAGGAACTCGACGTCCTTCAGAATCGAGTAACCGTGGCGCGGTTGCGCGGCGAGGCTCAGCAGGATGAGCAGCACCGGCTCGGAAAGGGGTTGCCCAGGGGAGTCGATAGTCTCTTTCACGACATGTCGCATGACGACATGTTAGCCGCGATGCCGGGACGTGTCAAGGGCCGCGCGACGGGGTTGGGTAACAGGGCCGCGCGACAGGCCGCTCGACAGTGCCGGGTAACAGGGCGGCGTTAGGGGGCTGTGCGCGGCGCTGCGGGGCCCGCGGCGGGACCGGGCTCCGCGAAGCGCGGCTCGCCGCCCGCTTCGCGTTACACTCGGAGTTTTGAGGAGGTTCCCTTGAACAGACCGGAATATCTGGCACAACGGCAGGGCGACAGCGTGCGCACGCAGATGCACTATGCGCGAAAAGGCGTCATCACGGCGGAAATGGAGTATGTTGCCAAGCGCGAGCAACTGCCTGTCGAAACGGTGCGCGACGAGGTCGCGCGCGGGCGCATGATCATCCCGGCCAATTGGAACCACACCTCGCTTGAACCGATGGCGATCGGCGTCGCCTCGAAATGCAAGATCAATGCCAACATCGGCAACTCGGCCACCACGTCGAACATTGAGGGCGAACTGGAGAAGCTGCGTTACTCGGTGAAGTACGGCGCCGACACCGTGATGGACCTCTCCACGGGCGGCAACATTCCCGAGATTCGCCAGGCGATCATCAACCACTCGCCGGTGCCCATCGGCACGGTGCCGATCTATGAAGCCCTTTCGCGCGTACGCCGCGTGGAAGACCTCACGCCGCAGGTGATGCTGGAAGTAATCGAAGAGCAGGCCGAGCAGGGCGTCGACTACATGACGATTCACGCGGGCGTGCTCATTCAATATGTTCCGCTGGCGGCGCGCCGCGTGACGGGTATCGTTTCGCGTGGCGGATCGATTCTTGCCGAGTGGATGGTGAAGAACCACAAGCAGAACTTCCTCTACGAGCACTATCGCGACATCTGCAAGATCTTCCAGAAGCACGATGTGAGCTTTTCGCTGGGCGACGGATTGCGTCCCGGTTCGCTGGCCGACGCGAGCGACGAAGCGCAGTTCGCCGAGTTGAAGACGCTGGGCGAGTTGACGCGCATTGCCTGGGAGTATGACGTGCAGGTGATGATCGAAGGTCCGGGGCACATCCCGATGGACCAGATCCAACTGCAGGTGGAGAAGGAAAAAGAGCTTTGCTACGAGGCTCCCTTCTATACGCTGGGCCCGCTGGTGACCGACTTCGCGCCCGGCTACGACCACATCACGTCGGCCATCGGCGCGGCGATGATCGGCTGGTACGGGGCGTCAATGCTTTGCTACGTCACGCCGAAGGAACACCTGGGACTGCCGAACAAAGAGGACGTGAAGCAGGGCATCATCGCCTATAAGATTGCCGCGCACGCGGCCGATATTGCGCGGCACCGGCCCGGCGCGCGGGACCGCGACGACGAACTGTCGCGCGCGCGCTACCGCTTCGATTGGAAGAAGCAGTTTGAGCTGGCGCTCGATCCGGAAACCGCGCAGGCGTACCACGACGAGACGCTTCCCGAAGAAGGCTTCAAGGACGCGCACTTCTGTTCGATGTGCGGGCCGAAGTTCTGTTCGATGAACATCAGCGCCAAGGTGGAAGAGTTCACCGCCGACGATGCGAAGGCCATCCTGGATGGCAGCGCGGCGAACGGCGGAACGAAGCGCGAACTGGTGAACATCCAGGGCGACTGATGAGCGCCATGCACAGGCTGCTGGCGGTCCTGTGCGGCGCGTGCGTGTGCGCGGGCGCGCCGAATCCGCTGGCGATTCTGCGCAGCGCCGAGTCGGCGGCGACGGCGGAACTGTCCGAGGCCGCGGCGGCCGCGCCCGACGAAGCCGTGGTGGTGATGCAACGCGGATCGGCGCGGTTGGCGCGCGTACTTGCCGAGAGTGAGGACCCTGCCCTGCGGCTGTTGCCGGAGCTTGCGCGCGGGCGTTGTGTTCCGGAATCGGTCTGTCCCGCCGCCGCGGTTTTTTTCCGCCAGATTCACGCGGGCACCATGACACGCGAGCAATCCGCGCGGATCGCCTCGCATCGGGCGGACTATTTCCGGCAACTGGTCACGCTGCGCATGCAAGGCGAGGATGCGTTGTTCGACCGCATCCTGCATCAGGAAGCGGAGACGATTCGCGGGGCCTGGATGGAGGGGGGCGAAGGCCGCCGTTCGCTGGCGCTGGATCGCATGGCGGCGCGCGATCTGTATGCGATTCTCGCTTACGGCCAGCGCGAGGAAAGCGAGGTCAGTTTCGCGCGATTCTTCGACGCCGAGTTTGCGCCGCGCATGAGCGCCGGGCGGTTGGTTGTGGCCATTGGCGAGGCGCGTGGGCTGCGCGTGCGGCACTTTCTGGTGGAAGCGATTCGCGCCGACCGTGCGCGCGAATTGATGGCAGTGGCGGGTGGCCATGCGGCGGCTCTGCTGGCGATGGCCGGCGGTGGCGCGTCGAGTGAGCCCGAAGCGGCGCTGGCGGCGGAGATCATTGAGGCTTACGCCGGCCTTGCGCCCACCACCGTGCTCGAGAAAACGCTGTTGCGCGACGCGGCTCGCGGCGAGGCGTTTGCGGGTTTGCTGGCGGCCTGGTTGGAGCGAGTGTGCGGGGGCCGCGTTGGGCAAGACGTGGCCACACTTGCGGCGCGCTATCGAAGCTACCTGCCCGATGCCGCTCAGCTTTCCGCCGCCGATGCGTGCCGCGAGGGCACCTGTACGCAGCGGCTGCTCTTCTTTGACGACGACGATGGCGTGGCCTCGTTCGGGACGTTCCAGGCCCAGTATCAGAAGGACACGCGTTGGAATTGGGAGGAGCATCGCGCCTATGTGCGGGCATGGCGCAAGGGCGATGCGGGGTTGACGGTGGAGGTATTCGCGAACCGGCCGCAGTCCAACGGCGGCGCGGTGAGCATGGCGTGGCAGGGAAGGGAGCAGGAGGCGCGCGATGGATTCGCGCGCGCGACGGGGGGCGGCGATGCGCGGATCTTCGTGCAACGAGGCCACGCCTATCATGTGGCGAAGGCGATTGAGATGGTTCCGCACGAAGCGCGGCTGGTGTATCTCGGCGGCTGCCGCGGCACGGAGAATTTGAGCGCGGTGCTCGCGCGGGCGCCACATGCGCAGATTGTCGCCACGCGCTCTACGGGGACGATGGAGGTGAACGATCCGCTGCTTAAGGCGATGAGCGATGAACTCGCCGACCGCGGCCGGATCGATTGGGATGCGTTCTGGGCGAGGCAGCGGACGCGTTTCGCGGGGGGGCGATTGTTCGGGCGCTACATTCCGCCGCACCGCAATGGCGCGGTGCTGTTGATGCAGGGGTGGCGGCGATACAGCGG
>CAYUZM010000345.1:2047-6407 GCA_964449665.1 uncultured Solibacteraceae bacterium | reverse complement strand
AGCCGTTCTTCCCGTCGGTTTCCGTGGAGAGCATCCCGGGGGGATTGGACTACCTGATCATTCTAGTAGGCGGTGGCAGTGTATGCTCTCAGGTTTTCCCTGTTTTCCGCCGATAGGGAGAATTCAAGCCGAAGTAGACGGCTGGGAATAGTAGAGGGTACATGTCCGGACGGAACGTGCAGAAGCCGGCCGTAAGTCAACCAGTATTAATAGTTTCCGGGGATAAGAAGCTCAAAAATGAGCTCATCCCGGTGCTCAGCCAGGAACTGCCGATGGCTCCTCTGGTAGACCTGTCTCAAATGCCGGATCGGCGCCTGATCGCCGAAATGGCCAGCGGTGAACGGCCCGCACTCATTTTTCTGGATGTCAGCGCCAACCAGGAGGTTGGTTTGGACGCCCTCACCAGCCTTTCGCAAGGGTTGGTCGGCGTGCCCGTGGTCGTGGTTCTAAGCGGAAACGACCCGGACCTGATTCTGCGCTGCCTGCGCACCGGCGCGAGCGAATTTCTGCTTCGGCCCGTCACCGCCGATCAGGTGCAGCCCGTTTTGGCGCGCCTGGTGATGCGCAAAGGCGACAGCGCGCTCAGCGGCGGGGCCCGTGTGCAGGTTCTCATGCCCGTCAAAGGCGCTTGCGGCGCCTCGACGATCTCCAGCAACCTTGTCTTTCACTGGAAGCGCCACGGCTTCAAACGCATCATGCTGGCCGATTTCGACCCCGCCACGGGAACCATCCCGTTCCTTCTCAAGTTGAAGCCGGTCTACAGTTTCGTCGACGCCATGACGCGCGAAGGCGGTCTCGATTCCGACATCTGGCGCGGCCTGGTCACCAAACACCAGGATGTCGACGTTCTCCTCTCGCCCGAAAACCCCATCGATGTGGACAGCGCCAACGCCGATCCCGCTCCGCTGTTCGATTTCGCCCGTCAAGCCTACGACATCATCACCGTCGACGCCCCCGGTCCCCACGGCCGCTGGGCGCAGTCGCTCGCCAGCCTCGCCGATGAACTGCTGCTGGTGACCACAAATGAGCTGCCGGCCCTGCGCGCCGCCCAGCGCGTGCTCCAGAACTTCGACCGCAATGGCATCGACCGGGCCAAAATCAAGCTCATCGTGAACCGCTACAGCACCGAAGTGGGCTTGAACCAGGAGGCCATCGAAACGGCCCTCCACTCCGATGTCTTCCACGTCATTCCGTCCGACTATGACGCCGTGCAGGCGGCGCTGGTCGAAGGCAAACCGATCGGGCCTTCCTCGCCCATCGGCAAGAGCCTCGCCCAACTCGCCGACCGGCTCGCCGGCAAGCGTTCCAACGCGGCCGAAGCGGCGAAGACCAAGAAGTCGAGCATCGGCTCACTCTTCTCCGGCCTCATCGGCCGCGGTTGAAGCAAACCTCTACAAAATAGGCACTTGCGGGGCTGCCTCAAGCGGCAAAACTCCCGTCCGGCGTGGGTCGTCGTACAACTCCAGCCCGCGCTGGTACGGAACGAACCCACACCTCCGATAAAACGCGAGCGCCCTCGGATGGTCCAGCGTGCAGGTGTGGAGCCATACCCGGCTCGTTCCCGCCGCCCAGGCCACCCGCAGCGCCTCGGCCATGAACGCCGCGCCCATTCCGCGCCCTGTCCAGCCGCCCAGCAGCCCGAAATAGACAATCTCCACCTCGCCGCCCACCCGGTGCTCCACCTCGCCGCCCCCCAGGCGCTCCACCTCGCAGCCCGCGCGGCGGTCCAACTCCAGTAGGCCAACCGTCTCCCCGTCCGCCTCCCAACGGTAGACCTCCACGCCCTCCCGCGCCAGCAGTTGCGCCAACTCCGCGGCCGCCATCTCCAGCCGGCCAAACCAAAGCCACGGCTCCCCAATCTCGCGGAACAGGCGCACGTACCACTCCACATCCGGCTTCCACACCCGCGCCAGTCTGGTCCCTTCGGGCAGCGCAATGCCCGCCCCAGGCGCTTCGCGCATCTCCAGCCACGTCACCACCGCCGCCAGCTTGCCGGGCGGGAACACGTGATAACCATCTGCCAGAGGGAATCCCATGCCACAATGGTAGTCGCTCCGACATGGTAATTACTGGTGTTTACTACGCGCTTGGCTTCGTGGCCAGCGGCGTTTTACTTGGCTATCTCACGCGCCCCTGGGCCGCGATTCCGTTCGCGATTCTGGCGATCTTTTCTCTCTGGTTCTTCCGTGACCCCAACCGCGAGATTCCACAGGGTCCCTATGCCGTCTCCCCGGCCGATGGCAAAATCGTCGCCATCAAAGACGATACCGGCGGCCGCCGCCGCATCAGCATTTTCCTGAGCCCGCTCGACGTCCACGTGAACCGCACGCCCATCACCGGCACCGTCACCGCCGTCCAGTACAAGCCGGGCAAGTTCCTGGTGGCCAGCCGCGAGGAAGCCACCGCCGAGAATGAACAGAACATGGTCACGGTCGAAGGCGAAGGCACCACCGTGGTCTTCAGCCAGATCGCCGGACTGGTGGCCCGCCGCATTCTCTTCTGGAGGAAGCCGGGCGACAAGGTCAAAATGGGCGAGCGCGTGGGGCTGATCCAGTTCGGTTCGCGCTGCGACGTCTTCCTCGGACCCGAATGGAACATCGTCGTGCGCGAAGGACAACGCGTCTCCGCCGGATCGAGCATCCTCGCCAAGCGCGATTAGAGCGAGAAAGGAAGCAAGCCGTATGATGCCGCAATTGCGCCTCCGCGACCGGCTGGTCGACCCCAAGTCGCCCGATCGCCGTCCGCGCAAAGCCGCCTACGCGCTGCCGGCGCTGTTCACCGCGGGCAATCTCTTTCTCGGGTTTGTCGCCATTGTCGATGCCTTCCGCGGCGCCATGCTCGCCACCGCCGGCCAATTGGGCCATAACGACGCCTTCGAGCGCGCCTCGCTTGCCATCGGCGTCAGCGTCTTTCTCGACGGCCTCGACGGCCGCATCGCGCGCATGACGAACACCACTTCCGATTTCGGCCGCGAACTCGATTCGCTCGCCGACGTCATCGCCTTCGGTGTCGCCCCGGCCGTGCTTGCCTGGGCCTGGGGTTTCACCTTCGTCAGCCCCGACATGCCGCCGATGCTGCGGGACCACCTGAACCGCGCCGGATATTTTCTCGTTTCCCTGTTCGTGCTGTGCGGCGCCATGCGCCTGGCGCGCTTCAACATCAGCGTCGATCCGAAGCCCAGCAATCCCGGCCGTCCGGGCCGCAAGTATTTTGTCGGCCTGCCGATCCCCGCCGCCGCCGGCATGGTTGCCTCCGTCGTCTACGCGGCCAACTCGGTTCCGCTGGTCTGGTGGCCGTATGCGGTTTCGTTCCTCGCCCTCATCGCGCTGCTGGCGTTTCTCATGGTCAGCACGTGGCGCTACCGCAGCTTCAAAGACTTCAGCATGCTCAGCCCGCGCTCGCCGCGCAGCGTCGTGCTGCTGGGCGCCTTCATCTATCTCATCTGGAACTACTCGCAGCCCGTTTTGCTCGCCATGTCGGTCACCTACGTGGGCAGCGGGATTTTCATTCGCGCGGGAGGCATCCTGAAACGCCGCTTCCGCCGGCCCGCCGCGGCCTAGTCCAGGATTCGACTCCATGCCCGAACCAACCATTCCACAGGTGTCCATCGTCGGCAGTGAAACGCTGCTCGGCTCCGACCTGCGCGAGCTGCTGCGCGAAAGCATTCTCGGCTCGCGCCTGAAGCTGCTCGGCTCGGCTGAGGAAGGCGCGGCGATTCTCAGCGCGGCAGAAGACGAGCCCGTCGTCATCGCTCCCATCGACGCCGATGAGCTGAACGCCTCGCGCATTGTCTTCCTCACGGGAACCAACGAGGTGAACCAGAAGGCATTCGCGCAGGTGCGTCCAGGCCCCGGCGCGCCCGTCGTTATTGACCTCGCCCGTTCTCTGGAAGATCACCCCGCCGCGCGCCTGCGCGCCCCCATGGCGGAACCGGCCGGTAACACCGTCGACACGCCTCTGCACGTTATCGCCCATCCCGCCGCCATTCCCATCGCGACCATCCTGCAGCGCCTCGCTACCGCCAGCACGCTGCGGCGCGCCGTTGTCACGGCATTCGAGCCCGCCAGCGAGCGCGGCATGGCCGGCATCGAAGAGTTGCAGCAGCAAACCGTCTCGCTGCTCAGCTTCAAACAGCAGAACAAAGCCATCTACGACGAGCAGCTCGCCTTCAACGTCCTCGCCCGCTTCGGCGATGAGGCGCCGCTCAGCCTGCAATCCATTCAAGAAGGCATTGAGCGCCACCTCGTCTCGCTGCTTTCGCCCACGCCCGCCGTATCCATGCCGAACCTGCGCCTGCTGCAAACCGCCGTCATGCACGGCCATACGGCGTCGCTGTGGGTCCTGTTCGCGGAGCGTCCGG
>CAYUZM010000345.1:0-2037 GCA_964449665.1 uncultured Solibacteraceae bacterium | reverse complement strand
GCCATCGGCGCCCTCGAAGCCGACCGCAATGAAGCCCGCGCCATCTGGCTGCACGCCGCCGCCGACAACTTCCGCCTCGTCTCGCAAAACGCCATCTCGGTCGCCACGGGAATCCTGCTGGAGGAATCGCGGAAGTGACCCGCCGGTTGTTGCTCGTTCTTGCCGCGCTCCTATCGTTCACTTCGTGCGGCTACCGCGTAGCCGGCAAGAGCGACCTGCTGCCCAAAGAGATTCACACCATCGCCATTCCCGCCTTCGGCAACCTCACCAACCGCGTGCGTTTCAGCGACGCCGTGCCCTCCGCCCTCACGCGCGAATTCATTCGCCGCACGCGCTACCGCATCGTTGCCGACCCCAATGAAGCCGACGCCATTCTCTCCGGAGCCATCACGCAGTACAACAGCTATCCGATCCTGATCGACCAGGTCACCGGCCGCCCGTCGGGCGTGCAGATGATCGCCACCATTCAGGTGCGGCTCACACAGCGCGCCGACGGCAAAGTGCTCTTTGACCGCCCCGCCTTTGAAGCGCGCCAGCGCTACGAGATCAGCGCCGACCAGCTTGCCTATTTTGAAGAGTCCGGCCAGGGCATCGAGCGCCTGGCGCAAGAGACCGCGCGCTCCATCGTAAGCGCCATTCTGGAGAACTTCTAGTGGCCTTCACGAGCGACAGCTTTCTCGCCCACATCGCCCGGCAGCCCGCCGCGCCGGCCTATCTGTTCCTTGGTCCCGAGATGTACGGCCGTGACGTCTGCCGCCGCACCCTCGTCGAAAAGTTCCTGGGCGCGGATGCCTCCGAAGATGCCTTCACGCGCCATACGCTCGACGAGCTAACCATGGCCGAAGTGCTCGACGACGCACGCGCCATGTCGCTCTTCGCCTCGCAACGCGTCATCTGGGTCACGCGCGCCGAAGGGGCACTTCCGCGCGGACGCGCCGCCGCGGCCTCCGAAGACGAATCGGGCGATGAGGAATCTCCCAAGGCCTCCGGCGACGGCTCCGTGCAACTGGCCGAGTATTTGAAGGACCCCACGCCCGGCGTCGTCATCGTCTTCGATTCCAGCCGCTATGAGTTCGATGGCGAAGACAAAGCCCGCGTCGAACGGCTGCGCAAATACTTCGCGCCCGTGCAGCAGGTGGTCGAGTTCCCTCGCATGGATGAAGGCCGCGTGCGCCGTCTCACGCTCGACCTCGCCAAGCGCGCCGGCATCGAGATTGGCAACGATGAAGTTGACCTGCTCGTGGAAGCCACCGCCGGTTCGGCGCAACGCATTGAGGTGGAAATCGAAAAGCTGCGCAACTTCGCCGCCTCGCGATCCACCAAGCGCGTTACCGTGGCCGATGTCGAACTGCTCGTGCCGCAAGCGCGCTCCACCACCATCTTCGCGCTCGTCGGCGCCCTCGGCCGCAAGGACCGCACGCGCGCCCTCGATCTTCTCGACACGCTTCTCGGCGACGGCGAATATCTTCCGCTGGCGCTCGGCTTCCTCGCCACGCAGTTCCGCCAGGCCTTGGTCGCGCGCGAAGCCGGACTGCGCGGGGCGTCACAGGTGCAGAGTCATTTTCAGCGGATGGGAGTGGCGATGTGGCCTTCGCGCGCCGAACAGGTGTGGCAGTCGGCCGCGTCGTTCACGCCGGCCCAATTGCAGGAGGGGCTGAAACGCATCTCGGCCACCGACCGCGCGCTCAGAGACACGCGGCCCGATGACCGGGTCGTGCTGGAAGAATTTGTCTTGGGGTTGACGAAAAAATAGGTTGGCCAGGAAGTCGGCCGACCAGCAAGTACGCTGGGGAAGGGAAGCCGGTGCGGTCGCTTAGGCGGCCGACTGCATCTTCTTCAGCCGGATGTGAATGCGGCTCTTGTAGCGCGAAGCCGTGTTCACTTTGATGATGCCCCACTTCGCGGCGCGGTCCACCAGCGAAAAAGTCTGCGGAAGCAAAGCCTCGGCGGCCTTCAAGTCCTTGACTTCCATCGCGCGGCGAATGGCGCGAATCTGATGGCGCAGTCGCGTGCGGCGCTGCTGCTTCACGGCCGTGG
>CAYUZM010000344.1:0-6409 GCA_964449665.1 uncultured Solibacteraceae bacterium | reverse complement strand
GGGTATGGGAGAGGGCGAGGTTTTTCTCCCGGGAGCCGGAGTCGTCCGTGTGCCGGGTCATGATCTCGGTCGGCTGGCCGTCCCATTCCCAGGCCGTGCGGAAGCGCGTGAAGGCCATGGCGAGGCGGGGTTCCTGGAGTTCGGCGGCTTTCCAGGTCTTGCCGCTGTCGGTGCTGATCTCGACCTTTTCGATGCGGCCGCGGCCGGTCCAGGCGAGGCCGCGAATCTCATGGAAACCGGGCCCGGCGAGTTTGCGGCCTCCGCTGGGATGGGTGATGACGCTTTTCGCGTCCATTACCAGCGTGAAGATGCGGGCCTTGCCGTCGGGCATGAGGTCCGTGTATTTCGAGGTCTCATCTTTGGCCATATAGGGCTGGTCGACGACCTTGAGCTGGCGCAGCCATTTCACGTTCGTGTTGCCCTCATAGCCGGGAACGAGCAAGCGGAGCGGATAGCCTTGCGAGGGGCGGATGGCTTCGCCGTTCTGGGCGTAGACGACGAGGCCGTCTTTGATGACCTTGTCGAGCGGGAGGCTGCGGAAGAGTTTGCAGGTGTCGGCGCCTTCGGCGAGCATCCACTGCGCGCCCTTTTGCACGCCCGCTTCTTCGAGCAGGAGCTTGACGGGAACGCCGGTCCACTCACTGCAACTGGCGAGGCCGAAGCCCTTCTGCACGTCGCCCGCGCCGGGGGCTTTCCACTCGCGGCCGGAGTTGCCGGAGCATTCGACGAAGTGGATGCGGGAGACCGAGGGGAGGCGTTTGAGGTCGTCGAGGGTGAAGACCGTGGGGCGATCGACAAGGCCGTGCAGCAGGAGCGTGTGCTGCGCGGGATCGATCTCGGGGACGCCCGCGTGGTGGCGTTCGAAGTGGAGCGAGGCGGGCGTGATGATGCCTTCCGTGTCGGCAAGGGGCGTAGTGGTGGAGCCGATTTGCGGGCGCTTGAGATCGGGCACAAGGCGCTTGGCGGTTTCGTACTTCGAACGCTCGCCGTAGGCGCTGACCTGCGCGCCGAGTTCGCTGGGCGGTTCGTCGCTCGACTCGGGTTTATTCGCCGTGGAGCAGGCGGCAGTCAGTCCCGCCGCCGCCAGGAATCCTCTTCGATCAATCGCCTTTAGCCGTTGCTTCCAACTGGACCGCACTGTAGCCACCTCGCATTTTGAAGTAGAGGAACAGACCGCCAAACACCACCGTCAGTATGACGGGGAGCACGCCGACGTAGCGGAACGTCGTGGCCGCGCCGAAGGAATCGTACCATCCTCCCATGATGGGCAGGATGAAGGCGGCGGAGAGCATGCCGGTGCCGCCGATGATGGCCATGCCGAGGGGTCCTGTTTTGGGGAAGCGCTCGCTCGAGAAGGCGATCATGGTGGGCCAGAAGAAGGTTTTGCCGACGCCGAAGACGGTGGCGGCCACGATGGCCGATGTCGGCGAGGTTACGCCGCCCAGCATGTAGAGTCCGGCGGCGCTGAGGATGGAGGAGACGGCGAGCAGGCCAAGCGGGGACATGGCATGGGAGAGCGGTCCGGCGAAGAAGCGGAGGCCGAACATGATGCCCGCGGTCCAAACGAGGATGACGATGCCCTGCATGCCGGCGAGGTTCGTGATGAGCGACGGAACCCACTGGTCGGGGCCGAGCTCGGTGGCGGCGGTGAGCCACATGCAGACCCACCAGAGGAGGAACATCGGCTGGAAGCATTCCTTGACCATGGCTCCGTTGGAGACGCCGGCGGCGACGCGTTCGGTCTGCGGGAACTTCTCGCGAACGCTGAGGAGGAAGAAGATGACGGCGGGGAGGAGAACAAGCGAGAGCTTGATTTGCCAGCCGAGGGTGGCGGTGGCGGCGGCGACCCCGGCGACATCGAGGCCCATGCCTTTCGTGATGCCGTAGCTCAAAAGGCCGCCGATGATGAGTCCGGCGGGCCACCAGGCGTGAAGGATATTCAGTTTCGAGATCTTCTCCTGTGGGTACATCGTTGCGATGAGCGGGTTGACGACGCCTTCGACAAGGCCTTGCGAGAGGCCGAGCGTGAGCATGGCGGCGTGGAGGACCAGCAACTCCGGGGAGTCAGAAAGCGAAGTGACCTGGGCGGACGGGCGGGGCGAAAAGATGATGGCGAGGACGGCCGCGACGTATCCGCCCGAGGAGAGCAGCAGCAGACGGCGCATGCCCAGGAAGTCGACCAGCGAGCCACCGATGAGGATGGAGAGCGTGAAGCCCCAGAAGGCGGGGCTCAGGATCAGACCGACCTGTTCCTTGGTGAGGTGAAAGTCCACGGCGAGCGCGTCGATGATGTCGCCACGGATGGAGAAGACCATCGACGTGGTGACGATCGCGACGCAGCTTGCCGCAAACAGGCGGCCCTTGTGGGTTTCTTGCATAGGAGGTTCGACGATTCTATAACAACGGCACCGGCACCTCGCGGCCCAGCGCGTCGGCCGAGACATAGCCGGCGTAGAGGGTGAGCGTGGTGTCGATGGCAAGGTCAAGGTCGCACTCAGGGGTGCGGCCTTCGTGGATGGCGCCGATGATATCGGTGAGTTCGCCTTCGCGGCCATTGGCCCAGTTGTCGTTGCCGGGGCAGGGGATCCAGCCTTCGTTTGTGCTGATCTTTTCGACGAAGTAGATGTCTTTGGTGACGTCCTTGCTAGGCGAATAGACGTCGGCGACGTGGACGGGGGAGATGTGGCAGCGGGTGCGGTGATTGTTGGCGAAGACTTCGACGTAGTCGTGGATGCCGCCGAGGACGAGTTCGCTGGCGGTGATGTCGGCGACGGTGCCGTCGTCGAAGACAACGTGGAGGAGGGCGTAGTCTTCGGTGTCCTGGTAGGTGGTGCGAAGGAAGCCGCGATCTTCAAAGCCGGGGAGCTTGGTGATGGTGTGGGTGCGGGCGCTGACGGTGGCGGGGCGGATGGGGCGGCCGAGGCGGGCCATGCCTTCGGCGCGTTTCAGGTAGAGGATGGGCGTGAGGGCGTGGCAGCCTTTGGCGATCAGCGAGCCGCCGCCCTGGATCGACCAGATGCCATAGACCGGCGAATGAGAGCCGTTGTGCGATTCTTCGCCCTGCATGCGGAGGATCTGGGCTTTGGTTTTCTGCACGATCTCGCGTTCCTTCTGCACCGAGGGCGCGTAGACGCAATTTTCGGCATAGCCGAGGGTGACGCCGGATTTCACGATCTCTTCGCGCAGAATGGCGAGTTCGGCGTGAACAGCGTCGAGCATCTGCTGCTTGGAATTCAGATCGGGAGATCCGAAAAAGCCGGTGAAGGGTTTCTCGATGATGATGTGGACTCCGGCTTGAGCCGCGAGGCGCATGTAGTGCGCGTGTGAGGATGGAGGCGAGCAGATGTCAACGGCATCCACATGCGGCAGCATCTCCTCCACTGACGCATAGGCGGTGATGCCGAACTGGCGCGCGAACGCCTCCCTGCTTTCCGCGCGGGGCGAGGTTACGCCCACCACCACGGCCTTGCCCGCCGGGAAGTTTTCCATGTGGAACTTGGAGGCGAAGCCCGCGCCGATCATGCCGATGCGCACCGGCGCGCCGGCGCTCCGGGGCGCGCCTGTACCGAGTGGTGCGCCGGCGCTCCGTGGCGCGCTGGCACCGAGTGGCGCACCGGTGCTCCTGGGCGCGCGGTCTGCGGGGGCTCCGCCGATTTCATTTGGATTTGCCATTAGGGAATAGTATCCTCATCGCCAATGTGGAAAAAACTGATCTTGAGCGTACTGGGAGTCGTGGCCGCCGTGTTGGGCGGCGGATTTGTGTATCTGACGTTGAAGGAGCCCGCGATGCAGGCGCCCTCGGCGCGCAAGGTGGAGTCGACGCCGGAGCGCGTGGCGCGCGGGAAGTATCTTTTTGAGCATGTCGCCAACTGCGCCGATTGCCATTCTGATGTGGATTGGGAGAAGTTCGCCACGCCGATCAAGCCAGGCGGATTTGCGGTGGGACGGCCGTGGCCGAAGGGGCTCGGACTGCCGGGCGATTTCCATTCGCCCAATCTCACCTCCGACGTGGAGACGGGCGTTGGCGGTTGGACCGATGGGGAGTTGCTTCGCGCGATTCGCGAAGGGATCAGCCGCGACGGGCGCGTGCTGTTTCCGCTAATGCCCTATGGCGAATTCCGCAACATGAGCGACGAAGACGCCGATTCGCTGGTGGCCTATATCCGCACGATTCCGGCGGTGAAGCGCAAGCAGCAGATTACGAAGATCGACTTCCCGGTGAACCTCATGATCAAAGGTGCGCCGCAGCCGGTAACCGCGCCGGTGCCCATGCCGGACAAGAGCAACAAGGTCGCCTATGGCCAGTATTTGACGATCATTGGCGGCTGCCGCAGCTGCCACACGCCGGCCGAGCATGGCTCGCCGAAACCGGGAACGGAATACTCGGGCGGCGAGAAGTTTGGCGTGGAAGGCCTCGGCTTTCTGGCGGTGAGTTTCAACATCACGCCGGATAACAACACGGGGATCGGCACGTGGGACGAGAACCAGTTCTTGGAAAAATTCCACCAGTACAAGGAGTATGCCGAGGGCAAGGCTCCGGTGGCGACGAAGGAGAATTTTACAGTGATGCCGTGGCTGGCGTTCAATGGAATGGAGGACGACGACTTGCGCGCGATCTTTGCGTTCCTGAAATCCCTCAAGCCGATTGAACATTCAGTCGAGACCCGGCCGCTGGCGGCCAAGAAATGATGACGATGCGAATGAAGATGCGCTGGTTGGCAATTTTGGCGATGACGGCGGTGCTGGGCGCGGCCGCGGAACGGAAGTCCGTGTTTCCTCCGGGCATCAAACCGGCGGGACCGTATTCGCCGGGTGTGATTTCGGGCGATTACCTGTATGCGTCCGGGCAAGGCCCGCGCGATGCCAACGGGAAGTTTGGCGATACGCCCGAGGCGAATATGCGGCAGGCGCTACGGAACATTCGCTCGATCATTGAAGCGGGCGGAGCGACGATGGAGCACGTCGTGTTCGCGCACGTCTACCTGCATTCGTCGGTGCCAAGGGCGGCGATGGAGAAGGTTTGGGCGGAGACGTTTCCGAAGAATCCGCCGCGGCGGATGGTGTACACCTCGCACCGGTTGCCGCTCGATATTCCGGTGGAGATCAACGCGCTCGCCGTACGTGACTTGGCAAAGCGCAAGCAGGCATCGAAGATGGTGCTGCCCGCGCAGGACGACAAACCGGGTTGCCGGAAGGCATCGGGCGGGGTGATCTGCAGCGCCAGTTCGACGGCGGCGGGATCGGTGGAAGAGCAGACCAGGATGACGTTCGAGCAATTGGACGCGCTGCTCAAGAAGTCCGGCTACGCGCTGGCCGATGCGGTGGCAACCAATGTTCAGTTGGACAGCGTGGACGACTTCGCGAAGATGAACGGCGTGTACGGCACGTTCTTCCCGAAGGACTCGCCACCGACGCGGACGACGCTGGGACCGAAGCCTCCCGTAGCTTCTCGAGGCGCGGTAAACGGAGCGTATCCCGTGCTGGTGAGAGTGTCGTTGCTGGCCGTGAAGTAAGCGCGGGTGAAGTGTTAGGATTCGGAAATGGAAAAAATCCGAGAGGGCGTACTTCGGTTTAGGAACTACATTTTCCCGCACATGCGGGGCATTTTCGGCAGGCTGTCGGAGGGGCAGGAGCCGCACGCGCTTCTGATCACCTGTTCGGATTCGCGCGTGGTGCCGAACCTGATCACCGATACGCCGCCGGGGGAACTGTTCATTGAGCGCAATCCCGGCAACATCGCGCCTGTGTATGGAAAATCGGCGATCGGCGGTGTGTCGGCCTCGATCGAATATGCGGTGGCGGTGTTGCATGTGCCGAACATCATCGTGTGCGGCCATTCCGATTGCGGCGCGGTGAAGGGCATGCTGGCGCCGCAAACGCTGGGCAAGATTCCGGCGGTGAAGAGCTGGCTGGAGCATGGACCATCGCTTGATGAGGTGGCGGGCATTGAAGATCCGGCTGAACGCCTGCGCGTGCTCACCGAGCTGAACGTGCTGATGCAGGTGGAGAACCTGAGGACGCATCCGAGCGTGGCCGAGAAGTTGAAGCGGAAGAAGATCGGACTGCACGGCTGGGTGTTCGACATCGAGACGGGGCTCATTCGGGCATGGAACGAGAAGGCGGGCAAGTTCCAGACCTGGCCGCCCGTGCCAAAGGAGAAGACCGCGAAGGAGAAGGCAGCGAAGGAGAAGGCAGCGAAGGGGAAGGCCGCCAAGGAGAAGGGGAAGAAGAAGTAGCGGCGCAAACGGGTCACGAAATTACAAAACGCCCGCCCCCGAGGTTGGGGAGCGGGCGTTTTGTATTGCAGACTGCCTCTCCGCCCTGGGGCGGGAGGCCGCGCGGGTAGCGCCTTAGTAGTCCATGCCACCGGGGCCGTGGCCGGGATCGCCGGCGGGGGCCTTCTTCTCGG
>CAYUZM010000343.1:0-6413 GCA_964449665.1 uncultured Solibacteraceae bacterium | reverse complement strand
GTCGTTCTGGGCCACGTGGAAGTCGATGGTCCACGGCCGCAGCGCCTTGGTCAGAGTCTGCAACGCGGCCTGAAGACCCGCTTCGTTCCAGTCAAAGTTTTCCGGCAGAATACGGTCTTCCGGCGCGTTGTAGCCAAGCGTATAGAGCAGCGTGTGCGCCATGTCAGCCTGAAAGCCGATGACATCGGGCCTACCGGTCATCTCCAACAGGTTCACCATCTTCTTCCAACTTTGCATGCCGCCCCAGCAAATTTCGCCTTCGGCGGCGAGGCGTTCGCCGTAGCTGTCGGCGATGTCGCAGGCCTCACGGAATGTGGCGGCGATTTTCTTTTGGTTCCCCTCGGGGTCGGCGGCCCAGTCATGAACGCCAGTGGCTGAATCGATGCGCACGACGCCCCACGGCCGCATGTTGAGCTTGCGCAACTGTTCCCCGATGGCGCAGGCCTTGCGCACTTGGGTGAGAAACGCCTTCCGCTCATCCTCGCTCCCCATGGCCGAGCCGCCGCCGGTGGGCGGCCACACGGGGGCAACGAGCGATCCGACCTTGAAGCCGTAGCGCGCGATCTTGTCGGCGAGGGCTTTCACGTCGTCCGCAGTCGAGTCGATGCTCGTATGAGGGTCGGCCAGAAACAGATCGACGCCTTCGAACTTCTGGCCATTCACCTCTGCCGCCGCGGTCAAGTCGAGCATCGTGTCGAGACTGATCGGGGGCTCGGAATCGGGACCCTTGCCGACCAGGCCAGGCCACATCGCGTTGTGGAGTTTGGGGTAGTTGTTCATCGGAATCCTTCGCGCATATTCTACAGGCCGAAGACGCGGTTTGGCGTGTTCCAGAGGATCGACTGCCGCTCTTCGTCCGTGATGTCGAGAGTGAATATTTTGCCGATCTCGGTGTCGAGGCTTTCGGGAAGATCGGAGCCCGCCATCAGCCGCGAAGCATCGACGTGCGAGAGCAGTTCCGTGCAATGGTGCGGCATGAGGCTGGAGAGTTCAATGTAGAGATTCGGGCACACTTGCGCGGCCACGGCCGCTTCCAGGTAATAGACGCTGCCGCCGGCGTGTCCGAGCACGATCGTCACTTCCGGAAACCGCCGCGCGGCGGCAATGAACAGCGACGGCAGCGCGAACGGAGCGCCCGTGCCCGTGTGCGCGATTACCGGCAGTTTGTATTTCGCCGCCGCTTCGAAGAAGAAATCGCTCCGGCGGGAGACGGGGTTGAGCGGCTGGTATTGTGGCTGTAACTTCAGAGCGCGGAACCCCAGCTCCTCGGCGCAGCGCCGCACCTCGGTCCGGAATTCCTCGAACGGCATAAATGGGTTCAGGCACGCCGCGCCGGCGAACCGGTCCGGATGCTCGCGCACGGCCGAAGCGATGAGGTCGTGCTGTGCGCGGTAGTCGTCGACGACGGGGAAGGGAATCAGCATGGAACGGTCGATGCCCGCGCGATCCATATGGCGCAGCATTTCGCCGGCCGTCTGCTGGCGCCCGCTGTGGCGCGCCGTTCCAAGGTGGGTGTGCGTATCGAAGACGCGGTAGCCGTCGCGCATGGTTGGTGGTTGAGCCGTCTACAACGCGTTCAAAACCCGCTCGGTCATCTGCCGTGTGGTCAGCGTTCCGCCGAGGTCGGCTGTACGGTTTGCCTGGTTGGCGCAGACATGAGCGATGGCGCGCCGGATGATGCCCGCGCCTCGCGTGGTCTCGTCGCCCGGGAGCCATTCGAGCATCAGCGCGGCCGAGAGAATGGTCGCCAGCGGATTGGCGATGCCTTGGCCCGCGATGCCCGGCGCCGAGCCGTGCGAGGGTTGAAACACGGCGTGATTTTCGCCGATGTCGGCCGACGGCGCCATGCCCATGCCGCCGACGAGCCCGGCGGCGAGATCGCTCAGAATGTCGCCGAAGAGGTTTTCCATCACCATCACGTCGAACGTTTCGGGCTTCTGAACCAAGTAGAGCGAGGCCGCGTCGACGTAGATGCGGTCGGTGGCCACGTCGGGAAACTCGGCGGCGACGTAGTCGAAGACCATGCGCAGAAACGCCATCGACGGCAGGACGTTCGCCTTATCCACCAGGGTGACGAACCGTCTGCGCCGGCGGGCTTCCTGGAACGCCGCGCGCACGATGCGCTCGGCTCCGCGACGCGTCACCAGCAGATGATCGCGCACCTCGTCGGCGTCCTTCGGCCAAGGATTTTTGCGCGTGGCAAACAGCCCTTCCGTGTTCTCGCGGAAGATGACGAAGTCGATCCCGCCTTCCTCATAGCCCTTCAACGGAGTGTGGTCGGCGTGATAGAGGTGGATCGGGCGGACGCCCGCGTAGAGATCCAACTCTTCGCGAATGTCCAGTTGCGGCGCCATTTCCGTGCCGCCCGGCCAGCGCACGTCGGGCAGGCCCATGGCGCCGAGCAGCGTGGCGTGCGCGGTGCGGCAGGCTTCGAGCGTCGCCTCCGGCAGCGGGTCGCCGTTCTTCAGGTACTCGCCCGCGCCCGCCGGATGCTCCTGGAACTCGAAGCTGACGCCGCTGAGCCGCGCCTGCACGGCGTGCAGGACTTCCACGGCGGATTCGACCACTTCCGGTCCGATGCCGTCGCCGCCCAGCACGGCGATTTGGAAATTGTGTGTTGGTGAGGCCAAGGGGCGATTATAACCCCCGGCCGGGGTTTCCTTGGCGTCCGCTTTGGAATATAGTGCACAGGATGCGAAACTACTTCTGCGCCGCTCTCGCCGCGGCCCTGCTTTCCTTCCCCCTGCCGGCGAAGGATCCGCTCGCGCAACGCGTGATGCGCGCCGAGGAGAGCAAGCTCCGGGTGGCCAAGAGCGTTCACGCCGGCGCGGGCGAGTTGCACTATACCGGGCTGTTCGACGCCCAGACGTTCAACACGAACCTGATCTTCCTGCACCGCGGCGTCGTAATGCCCAAGAGCGGCATCGGCCATCACTTCCACAATCACATGGAAGAGATGTTTGTCATTTTCGACGGCGAGGCGCAGTTCACGATCAATGGCCGCACGTCGCTGCTGAAGGCTCCGGCGGGCGCGCCCAATCGCATGGGCAGCTCTCACGCCATCTACAACCCCGGCGACAAGCCCATTCAGTGGATGAACATCGCCGTCGGCACCATCAAGGGCAAGTACGACGCCTTCGACCTGGGCGACAGCCGTGAAGGCGCGGCGCTCGATCCAAAGCCCGTCTTCGTCACGATGCGTCTGGACAAAGCGCTGCTTCGCCCGGCGGCCGCCTATCACGGGGGCAAGGGGACGGCGCGCTACCGCCGCGCGCTTCCGCCGGAAGTCTTTTACACGAACTGGTCCTATGTGGATCACCTTGTGTTGCCGCAAGGGGCGAGCGACGGCCGGCACCGTCATGAAGGCGTCGAGGAGTTCTACTACGTCATGTCCGGGCAGGGCACGTTCAAGCTGGGCGACGAGCAGGTCAGCGTGAAAGCGGGCGACGCGATTCCGGTGTTTCTCAACGAGGCGCACTCGGTTGAGAATCAAGGCGCCGAGGATTTGGAGATCATGATCGTCGGCATCGCGCGCACGAAGTGGGCGCTCGATACGGTCGAGGTGAAGTAGCGCGCTCAGGCCTTCGGACCGGTGTTGCTGCGCCGCACCAACTCTTCGAGCATCGCTTCCATGCGAACGGTCCGCTCGCGCAACTCGCGCAGTTCGGCGTTGTCTTCCTGGCCCACGAAGAACGTGGTGATCGAGGCCGCCAGCGTGGAGACCAGGCCCACGCCGGCGAGCATGATGACCACGGCGATGGAGCGTCCCCAGAACGATTGCGGGGTGATGTCGCCGTAGCCCACCGTGGTGGCCGTGACGATGGCCCACCAGATGCCGTCGTAGACGCCGCCCTTCACGGTAGTGGGCTCAAGCAGGGTCAGTCCCGTGCCGCCCGCCAGAATTGTCAGGATGGTAATGCACAGGACGTAAATGAGGCTCTGGCGCGCCAGCACCACGCGCAATTCGCCCAGGGCCCGAACGGTGACGCCGGCCAGCCTGACCAGCCGCAGAATCCGCGCCAGCCGCGCCAGCCTCGTCAGGCTCAGCATGGAGGGCACCATCGGAAACGACAAGACGATCACCAGCGGGCTGATCCAGTTTTTCTTCGCGTAGGCGCGCCGGTTTGGGCAGAACGTCATTTCAATGACGTATTCGAGCAGGAATACCAGCCAGATGGCCCAATCGGCCGCCAGCACCGCCAGGCTCTCATTCCCCTGTTCCTCCAGGATGACGACCGGGACCGTCGCCAGCGCGGCGAAGACGACGGCGAGATTGATGGCGCGGCCGAAATTGCCGTCGAGCGCGTTGCGTCGCATGACTCTCTTGTATAGCAGTAGCCGCTCGACTGTACAATAAGCCCCATGCGCGCAGCACAGATTACAGGCGCCTTCGGTCTGGACGAGGTCCGGATTCAGGAGGCCACCGAGAAGCCAATAGGCACGGGCGAGGTTCGCATTCGCGTCGAGGCCGTTTCGCTCAACTTTCGCGACTTGCTGGTCGCCAAGGGACTGTACACGAAGAAGCTCCCGTTTCCGCCCACGCTTTGTTCGGATTGCGCGGGAGTGGTGGCCGAAACCGGTCCCGGTGTGACGCGGGTGAAAGTGGGCGACCGTGTTTCGCCCAGCTTCATGCCCGAATGGATCGCGGGCGAGGTCACCGATGCGGCAGCTCGCGGCGCGCTCGGCGCGTTTGCCGATGGCGTGCTCGCCGAGACGATCGTCATGAAGGAGAGGGCGCTGGTCCACGTGCCCGCGCACTTGAGCGCGGAGGAGGCGGCCATGCTGCCGTGCGCCGCGGTAACGGCCTGGCACGCCCTGGTCGTGCGTTGCCGCATCAAGGCCGGCGACACGGTGCTTGCGATTGGGACCGGCGGCGTCTCGCTGTTTGCCCTGCAGATTGCCCGCCTGCACGGCGCGCGGGTCGTGATCCTCAGCTCGAGCGACGGGAAGCTGGAACGCGCCCGCGCACTGGGCGCCGATGAGTGCGTGAACTACACGGCGACGCCGGAATGGGACGCCGAGCTCAAGAAGCGCGGCATTGTGCCGGACCACGTGGTGGAGGTCGGCGGCACGGCGACGCTTGCCAAATCGATTAAGTGCGCGCGGATGGGCGGCAACATCGCTCTCATCGGCAACGTCTCAGGCGGAGGCGAGACGAACGTGATTCCCGCCTTCATGAAGAACCTCACGCTGCATGGCGTGTTTGTCGGCTCGCGCGAGATGTTCGAGGCGCTGAACCGGGCGGTGGCCGCGCACAAGCTGCAGCCCGCCTCGGACCGTGTTTTCGCTTTCGATGAGACGGTGGCCGCCCTGCGCTACCTGGAAAGCGGAGCGCATTTCGGTAAAGTAGTCATCCGGGTGAGCTAGCTCTTATGTCCATTCAACTTCATTGCGATTTACAGGTGGCCGCGGGCCACGAGTCCGAAATCGAGCGCGTGTTCAGGGAGATCTTTTCTCCCGTGATGGCCCGGCAGGAGGGATTTGTCGAGGTGAAGTTCCTGAAACTGATCACCTCGTACAAAGGCAATCCGGAGCCGTGGAACTACCGGCTCCTTATCGGATTCACGACGGAGGAGTTGCGCCAAGCCTGGGTGGCTAGCGCCGACCACCAAGCGGTTTGGCCGCAGATGGAGCAGCACCTGACCGGGGAACAGTGGCAAGGCTGGCTCTACGGCGTTGCCGGGGCCCGCTAGCGGTAAGGCAGACTGCCCGGCGCGTGGGCCTTCCGGCCCGCCCGCGGGGAGCGCCGCCCGCGCGCTCCGATTGCCGCGCGTTCCGTATTCCGCGCGCCCGATTGCCGCGCGTGCTTACTTGTCGCCGCCCAGGTGCAGGCCCTTGTGGATGGCGTAAAGCGCCAATTCCAAGCGGTCTGACACGCCGAGCTTGTCGAAGATGTTGTGCAGGTGGTTTTTCACCGTCTGCTCGGAGATGAACATCTTTTCGGCCATCTCCTTGTTCTTATAGCCCTGCGCCACCAGCGCCACGATTTCCCGCTCGCGCGCGCTCAAAGGCGAACGCTCGCGGCCCTTGGCTCCGGTCGAGGTGCCGTTGGAGTCCGAAGGCGAGGCGAACTGCCGCATGACAGCGGCCGTAGTGTGCGAATCGAGCCAGATCTCACCGGAGTTTACCTTGCGGATGCTCTTGACGATGAGTTCGGGCTGGGTCTGTTTGATGACAATGCCCGAGCAGCCGAGCTTCATCGCCTGGACCCACTCGTTCTTGTCTTCCGACGCCGTGAGGACGATGATCTTCGTCTGGTGGGAGGCATGCTGCAACGTCTGCAGCGCCGACAGCCCATCCATGCCCGGCATCTTCAAATCGAGCAGCAATACGTCGGGGTGGAGGTCCTCGATCAGTTCGAGCGCCGTGCGGCCGTTGTCGGCCTCGCCCACCACTTCGAAGTCCTCTTCGAG
>CAYUZM010000342.1:0-6423 GCA_964449665.1 uncultured Solibacteraceae bacterium | reverse complement strand
ACAAAAAGCGCGAGGGACCTGCGAATGGAGAGTAAGGGGAGAACCAACAACCAAAACCGCGGCAATTGCACGGTTCCCGCGTTCGCCTCAGGGATTGCACTTGGTTACTACCGGTTCACACCTGCTTCGACGGTGCGGGCATATCGTGCGTCGTGGGGTTATTTGGGGCCGTACCGGTATTTCTACGGACTCAGTCCAGAGGCTGAGACCGGCGTGGTGCGCTTGCGCTTCGATCAAGCGCCCTAGATTTTCCATCGCAGAGTGCTAACCGACCCATGCATCGACGATGGCGTAGGGGTCGGCGTGGTGGAGGGCGACGGATTCGGCGGCGGATTGGAGTTGGGCTTCGGTGATGCGGGAGGAGAGGCGGTCGAGGAGCATTTCGCGGAGACGCCATTTCCAGAGTTGGACCCGGCGAGTGTTGGTGGGCTGGTGGGCTTCGATGGCGGCGGCGAGTTCGGGGATACCGCGGGATTCGTGGGCGATGGTGCGGACGATGGGGACGTGGGGGGCTTCGGCATGGAGTTCCTGCTCGAGTTGGGCGGCGCCGTCGCGGTCGGACTTGTTGATGACATAGACATCGGCGATTTCGAGGATGCCCGCTTTGATGGCCTGGATGCTGTCTCCCATTCCGGGTACTAAGACGACCACTGTTACTCCGGCTAAGCGGGCTATGTCGATTTCGTCCTGACCTACTCCTACTGTTTCGACTAAGACGATGTCGAAGCCGGCGGCGTCGTATAAGAGGGTCAGGTCGGCGGTGGCGGCGGCGAGACCGCCGAGCCGTCCGCGCGTGGCCATGGAGCGGATGAAGACGCCGGGGTCGGCGTGGTGCTGCATCATGCGGATGCGATCGCCCAGGATGGCTCCGCCGGTGAAGGGGCTGGTGGGATCGACGGCGAGGACGGCGACGCGTTTGTCGCGGGCGCGCCATTCGGCGATGAGGGCGCCGGCGATGGTCGACTTCCCTGCCCCGGGCGCGCCGGTGAGTCCGACGACGAGGGCGCGGCCGGTTTGGGGATAGAGAGATTGCAGAAGCGCGCGGGCTTCGGGGGTTCGGTTTTCGATTTGGGTGGCGGCGCGGGCGAGGGCGCGGGGCGAGTCTGTGGCGAATGACGTGGGCGGCTCTGTGGCGGGTGACGCGTCCGCAGTGTCTGCGGCGGTTGGAGGTGTGGGCGCGGCAGGGGCGCTTGCCGGTGTGGAGAGGTCTGGAGGAGCGCTTGCTAACGCGCGCGCCTCGGAAGGGCCGTGCGCGGGCGCGGGATCGGAATGGCCGTGCGCGGGCGCGGGGTCGGGATCGGAAGCCACGGGGTCCTAAAGAATTTCCTCGCGGGTGGCGTCCCAGCGCATGGTGCGGCCTTGGCGGTAGCTTTCGACGGCCATGCGGCAGAGGATGGAGACGCGGAATCCGACTTCGAAGGGGCAGTTGGGTTTGGCTTCGCCGCGGACGGAATCGAGGAAGTTCTGCATGTGGGCGCGGGGGACGTTGGGGGTGGAACCCTGGGCGGGTTTGGCATCGGGGGCGTTCACCTTTTGCGGAACGAATTCGACGCGCTGGCCTTTGAGGACGGTGCCGTCGGTGCCGAGGATGGCCTCATCGGAGCCGAAATGGTTGTTCCCGAAACCGGAGTCCCATGTGAAGAGGATCTCTTCGGGGAGTTCCATGGAGACGTTCATGGTGTCGGGGACTTCGCGGCCATCCTTCCAAAGGTAGACGCCGCCGACCATGGTGACGGCCTTGGGGATTTGGAGGTTCATGACGCGGTACCAGAAGGCGGCCTGGTGGCACATGTTTTCGTAGACGTTGCCGCCGGAGTAGTCCCAGAAGAAGCGCCAGTTGATGTAGCGGTTGGCGTCGAAGGGGACTTTGGGGGCGTCGCCGAGGAAGCTGTTCCAGAGGACGTTTTCGGGCGTCATGTCGGGGTAAGTGGGGCGGGACCACTGTGCCTTGCCGTGGGGCGTGTTGCGGTACATGTGGGCGTGGATGGCGGTGACTTTGCCGAGTTTGCCGGATTGGGTGAAGGCTTCGGCGTCTTTGACCATGCCGAAGGAGCAGGACTGGTGGCCGATTTGGACGACCTGTTTGGGCGCCTTCTGGAAGGCCGCGCGCATGCGTTTGGCATGGTCGACGGTGAAGGCCATGGTCTTTTCCTGGTAGACGTGTTTGCCGGCTTCGAGGGCGGCGGTGAAGTGTTCGCAGTGGAGGTGTTGGGGGGTGGCGATGAGGACGGCGTCGACGTCTTTGTTCTCGAGGAGGTCGCGGTAGTTGAGGTAGGTTTTGGCGTTGGGGGCCCACTGTTTGGACTCTTCGAGGCGGCGGGTGTAGATGTCGGCGACGGCGACGAATTCGGTGTTGGGGGGGTTGTGTGGTTCTGCGGTGGTTTCGAGGGCGCGGGGGACGGGGCGGATGAGGCGGCGGGGGTTCGGCTGGTTGGCGCGGGGGACGGGTTGCGGGGGGAGGGTGGTGGCGGGGCCGGGGGGCACGGTGCGGAGGAATTGGCGGGGGGAGTTGTTAATGGGGAGGTACCTGGGTTTAGTTTAGCGGGGTGGGGGGGGGGTGCGGGCGCACCACCTGCCAATCCCATCCGAAATGCCGCAGCCACTCGTCAAGGGCGATAAGCAAGATCGCTCTCATCACGACAGGAACGCGACCGTTGGAAGCGATGCGAGAGTTCGAAAATTCGTGTCCGAGCAGGTGCGGGTCTTTCAGTGTCAGCCATTAGCACACCATCACGATTGCTTGCGCGTAAGATAAGTAGACAGTGCCGCCGCCAGGCCTACTACTAACTCGGCTTCTTCGCGCTTAGGCTCGCGCCCTTCTTCGACGTGGCGTGCTTCATTGGAGGCGTATCCCCAAATCTTCGCGAGTGCTTCATCGAGGGGCTTTGGCAGCAGGCCAGGATATCGCTTCAACACCTCGCCTAACGTCGCTTTGCCATCGCCGGTCAAATCACGCGCTACGCATTCGAGCGACCCCATCGCGTGATAGACCGCGCCGGGCAGGTCCGCTTCCGGACGCCGTGAAAGGTCCTTCAGCGCCTCATGCAGATGCTTTGCTGCGGTGGGCCTCTCCGTGACCTCAAGTGTTGCCGCTGCCTCGATCATCACATGCTCATACGCTTCGGTCCCACGCGTGACAACATGCCCGTCGACAAGCTGCCAGCCGATACCCTCCTCTACGAAAAATTCGTTCAAGGCGGCAGCGAACTGATCAGCATCGTCCTTTCCCCGGTTACGGTCATTCCTGGTCATGTGGGCGTGAATAGTTTCGATGATGTCGTAGACCTTGAACCAGTCGCAATGATAGACAAGCCCTGCCACTTCGCCCCATACATTGGGATACTCGCTCCAGTTGCTCTGATCAGGTGGCGTGCGTAACACCCGACAGACTATGTCCCGAAGCGAAGATGGCCCCCAGCCCAACTCCACCGCCGTATCCAGCACGAAATAGCGCAGACTTTCAGGCGCGTCCTCACGGATCGTTATTTCTTTTGGCTTACTGCTAAATTGGTGACGTTTTGAGAAAGGTTGATCGAGCGGCATAGGGCTATCCAAATTATCTAACGCCTCTTCAATATCAGGAAGCAGAGCATCGATTTCAGCTCTTGCTTCATAGGCAGAGTAGATATCGTTAACCTCTACGTTTACCGCTGCCAATTGGGCCGCCGCAGGGTGCGGCAGTATCGGTCCAGCCAAGCGCTTCAACTGGATAGTGAGGTATCGGTACCCCTCGGTTACCGCCGTTTGCTCGTCCGGGTCATCCGAAGGGCCGCAGAAGCGAAACTTCCGCGCGCTCTCGATCAGTTCCGCAATCATGTCCCTTTTCTTTTGGTTCAAGCCCATGGCGGCAACAATTGTGACAACCTTCCTGGTCACACGATACGACAGAATCCTTCGGATGGGGGCACGTCAAAGTGACGAACAACAGCAACGACCCTCTCGGAAATCTTTGCGCACATACGAGAAACGTCGTCGTGCGGCTCGAACATCACGTGCTGGCCACGAAATTCCCACGGCGCAGCGTACTTACCCTCGGGACGTGGGGCAACCTCCAGCGTATCAATCGCTCAAGCGCACAGTTCGGACATGTTGAGTTTGCACGCTGGCCGCTCGCGCATGCCAAGCCGTCAGGCCAAGATCAGGCGCCGGCCTTTGGGTTCGGGAATAGGATCGCCGAATTCCTTGGCTGTGTCGATCCAGAGGCGAATGGCGTCTTGTGCGCTGGCGAGGGCGCTTTCCTGGGTGGGGCCGTGCGCGGCGCATCCGGGGAGTTCGGGCACTTCGGCGATGAACGCCTGGTCTTCGTCGCTCCAGTAGATGATGACTTCGTATTTGATCATGGTTGGGAACCTAGCCCAGCGTTCAAAAATGCACGCACTGCTTCATTCAACTGGCCGTTGAAGATCGAGCACGAATGCCAGCGCGTCTTTCAGTTGCACCATCACGGCATGGGAAAGCCTGCCGATCTTGCGCTCAAGCCGCACGGTTGGCAGGGATCCTAGCCCCTGAACGTTTGCTACTGATTCGCGATCCAGGAATGATAGCCGCGGCAGGGGCACTTCGTACGGACTGTTTCTCCGCTGGGTGGTGAGAGGCACATACAAAACGAGAGCTCGCGGCGGGTCGGGGTCGAGGCGGGAGACGATGATGACGGGACGAGTCTTGGCAGCCAGTCCTAAGTCAGCCAGCCAAATCTCACCGGGTTGAGGGGTCATCGAGCAGGTCGAGAACCTCCTGCTCGGCGGCGCGCGAGCGGGCGATATCGAGGATGTCGTGATCGGCGAGTTCGATCACCTCAGCGACGCGCTCTCTGGCTGCAGCTGCCGTTTCCGGCTTCCACTCGCGCAATCGCGAATCCAGTTTCTCAGCCAAGGCATCCATGACAGTCTCTTGCCGACCTTTCGCTCCTAGTGTAGCGCCAAGGGAGCTAAGGAACATCCCTCGGAGGACTGAAGACCGCTTTCAGCTGATTCCTATCAAAGCCGGCGGCGCGATTTCGCTCGCGCTTTGTGGAAGAAATGGGCGGCGGGGCGCGTCATCGATAGGTGATGACGTGGCTTGATTTGAAACTGGGCGTGCGGATGCTGGTGAAGTATCCGGGGCTGACGCTGGCGGGGGGCGCGGGGATTGCGGTCGCGGTGGCGATTGCGGCGGGCGGGTTCAGCGTCATCTATGGGAACTTCCGGCCGGGGGCGCTGCCGCTGGAGGAGGGGGACCGGGTTGTGTCGCTGGAGCTTTGGGACTCGGCGGCGGGGAAGCCGGAGGGGCGTGTGTTGTACGAGTTCCGGAACTGGCGGGCGGGGTTGCGGTCGGTCGGGGAGTTGAGCGCGTTCCGGACGATTACGCAGAACCTGTTTGTGGCGGGGGCGCAGGGCGTGAGTTTGCGGGGGGCGGCGATGAGCGCTTCGGGATTCGGGGTGGCGCGGGTGCGTCCGCTGTTGGGGCGGTGGTTGGAGGAGGGCGATGAGCGGGAGGGCGCGGCGGCGGTGGTTGTGATTGGCGAGGATGTGTGGCGGAGCCGGATGGGGGGCGAGGCGGGGATTCTGGGGCGGACGGTGCAACTGGGCGCGGCGGCGTATGAGGTCGTCGGCGTGATGCCGAAGGGGTTTGCGTTTCCGGTGAACCATCAGTTCTGGGTTCCGTTGCGGGTGGGCGCGGTGGCGGAGGAGAGGCTGGCGGGTCCGGCCGTGATGGTGTTTGGGCGGCTTGCGGGGGGGGCGACGCTGGCCAGCGCGCAGGCCGAGTTGACGGCGATGGGGCAGCGTGCGGCGCGGGCGCTTCCCAAGGGCCATGCGCCGCTGTTGCCGCGCGTGATGCCGTATGCGAACCCGTTTCTCGGGATGCACGATCAAAACGACCAGGCCGGGCTCGACCTCATGCAGGGATTCGCGACGCTGCTGCTGGTGCTGGTGTGCCTGAACGTGGCGATTCTGGTGTACACGCGGACGGCGACGCGGCAGGTCGAGATTGGGCTGCGTACGGCGTTGGGGGCGAGCCGGGGCCGGATTGTGGGCCAGTTGTTTTTGGAGGCGCTGGTGTTGTCGGCGGTGGCGGCGGTGGTGGGCGTGGGCATGGCCGCGTTCGCGCTGCGCCAGATTGGCGTGGCGGCGATGCAAGCTTCGGCGGAGCTGCCGTTCTGGATGACGTTTCAGCTTGTGCCGGAAGCGGTTTTGTATGCGGTGGGGCTGGCGGTGCTGGCGGCCGCGATAGTCGGCGTGGCGCCGGGGTTGCAGGCGACCCGGGGCGGCGTGCAGACGGCTCTGCGGGCGGGGGGCGGTGGCGGTTCCGGGATGCGGTTGGGGAAGATCTGGAGCGCGCTGATCATTGTGCAGGCCGGGTTTGCGGTGGCGCTGTTGCCGCCGGCGGTTTCCAGCGCGTGGGAGGACACGCGGGACGGGCTGGCGGGTTTGGGCTTCGCGGCGG
>CAYUZM010000341.1:0-6423 GCA_964449665.1 uncultured Solibacteraceae bacterium | reverse complement strand
CCTCGTCGCCGCCCTTTGCGGCCCCTGGTACGCCTTCGCTCCCTACGCCCTCCACGAAAAAGCCGCGCCCTTCGGCGGACCCCGCCTCCGCCAATACCGCATTCTCGAATTCATCACGTACTGGGCTTCGCAACTGAGCTGGCCCGGACTCGCCCTATCCTTTGCCGGTTGGTCGCGCACCGCCCTCCGCATCTACCGCGGTGAAGAAAAGTCGCCCTTCTGGACACTCGTTCTTTGGATCGTCCCCGCCGCCTGGGGCTTCCACCTCATCATCGGCGCTTGGCACCCCCGCCACCTCGTCACCCTTTCCCCGGTTCTGCTCCTCTTTGCCGTCGCCGGCGTCCGTTGGATCTCCACCTCGCTCCTGCCCCGCCCCCGGCTCGTCGCGAGCCTCGTCACCGCCCTCGCGCTCGTCTTTACCGTGCAACACGTCCGGGCCAACCGCCATAAGTCCCACCGCGGCTTCGACGTCGTCGCCCAGCGGATCTTGCAGAATCCCGATCTCGCCGGAAAGCGGCTGCTCGTCGTCTCCGACTCCGCCGGAGAAGGGGCTTTCGTCGCCGAAGTCGCCATGCGCGACAAACGCCTGGGCCGCACCGTGCAGCGCGGCTACCAGGACCTCACCATCTACGGCACCATTGGCCACGGCACTATCGGCCGCGCCGCCTCGCCCCGCTTCATGACCCCCGAGGAGACCATGAATCACTTCCGCGACCACCTCGACACCGTCCTCATCCTCGACTCCACCGCCGCCGGCATGGTCAACGGCAAACTCGTCGATGGCATGCTCGCCAAGTTCCCCTCACAGTGGCGCGAGTTATTCCAATATCAGGGCGACTACTCTCAAAGAGTCCACCAAAAAGTACTAATTCGCGTCCTCGTTCCCGTAGACGTACTGGCCCACTAAGGGGGCGTCAAGCGCCCGCCTTGTCTGAGCTATACTGACACCCAATAGGTGCCTGCGTGGGTCCGCCCCGCGCCAATCTCTGCCAGTTCAACCCGGCGGGCATCGCGAGGAGGAGTTGTAGTGGGCAATCACGCGAGAGGGCTGCGACTTTCCTGCCGCGGCATCGCCGTCTCCTTTGGCACTCCCGCCGCGCGTGTACAAGCCCTCCAGGATGTTGCGTTTGACACGCGCCCCAACGAATTCCTTTCCATCGTCGGGCCCAGCGGCTGCGGCAAAACCACCCTCCTACGTACCCTCGCCGGATTGATTCCCCCTGAGGCCGGCGTTGTAGAGCGATCGTCTTCAGACGGTAAACTCGACGGCCGCATCCTCCTTGTCCGCCAGGAAAACAGCCTCTTCCCCTGGATGAGCGTCCTTGATAACGCCACCTTCGGCCTTGAAGTCCAGGGCGTTCCCCGCGAAGAGCGCGTCCAGCGCGCACTCCCCCTTTTGCGCCGCTTCGGCCTCGCCGGACGTGAGAACGATTTTCCTCACCAGCTCTCTCTCGGCATGAAGCAACGCGTGGCCGTCGCCGCCTGCTTTCTCAGTGACCCCGCCATGCTCCTCATGGACGAACCTTTCGCCGCCCTCGATTGCCAAACCCGCCTCCTGCTGCAACAGGAGCTCCTCGAACTCTGGGAGCAGGACCACAAGTCCGTCGTCTTCGTCACGCACGACGTCGACGAAGCCATCCTGCTCAGTGACCGTGTCCTCGTGCTCAGCCGCCAGCCCGGCAAGATCGTCAGCGATATTCCCATCCGCTTCGCCCGCCCGCGCTCGGCCAGCAGCATGTTGATGCCTGAATTTCTCTCTTTGAAGCGCCGCATCTACCAGGAACTCGGTATGGTTCCCGCGTCGCTCGAGGTCTCGGCATGAGCCGCGCGCCCGAACCCGCCGCCCAGCGCATCTTCTGGAGGATCTGGCTTCCCATCGCCATTCTCGCCTCCTGGCAATTTGCCGCCTCACGCGGCATGGTCAGCGAACTCTTCTTTCCCGCGCCTTCCATCCTGGCCGGCTCGGCATGGCGCATGGTCACCTCCGGCGAACTCACCCACGCCCTCTCGGTGACCTTTTACCGCATGTTCCTCGGCTCCCTCCTCGGCATCGTTGTAGGGTTGCTCTGCGGCCTCGCCATGGGCATCGTCACCCCCGTCCGCAAATCGCTAGAGCCCATGATCTCCGCCCTCAACTCCACCCCCAAGCTCGCCCTCATGCCGATGCTGCTCATCTTCACCGGCATCGGCGAAACCGCGCGTCTCGTCCCCATCGCCCTCACCAGCTTCATCGTCGTCGCCGTCAACACCGTCGACGCCGTCCGCGGCATCAACCTCGCCCACATCGAACTCGCCCGCAACTACGGCGCCAATGGCTGGCACATGCTCCGCCGCGTCTACATCCCGGCCAGCCTGCCGCAAGTCTTCACCGGACTCCGCCTCGCCCTCGGCCGCGGGCTCGTCATTACCATCTCCGTCGAATTGCTCGGCTCCTCCGACGGCCTCGGCAGCCTCATCTGGATGGCCTGGCAAACCTTCGCCACCGAACGCCTCTATGTCGGCATCGCCGTCACCGCCCTCACCGGCGCGCTGGTGCATGAGGGCTTGCACTTTTCCGAACGGCGCCTGCTTCCGTGGCGTGAACGCTCAGGCCCCGCCTAACCCACGAGACCCATAACCAGTCCCCACAACCCAGACCTGCCACCCGCCAGCATGCTCCAAGAAATCAAATTCTATTCCAAGTCCGCCTGGGGCCTTCGCCAGTTCCTGCGTACGCCACCCATCGCCGACCCCGAAGCCTACGTCCGCCATAACCTCGCCAATCGCACCCCGAACTTTCTTTCCCTCGTCGAACGCGGCATCTTCCAAAACCCAGTTAGCCCCTACAACGAAATGTTCCGCCTCGCCGCCTGCAGCTTCGGCGACCTCCAATCGGAAGTCCAGCGTAACGGCCTCGAACCTACTCTCAAACGCCTGCGCGAAGCCGGCGTCTATCTCACGCACGACGAGTTCAAAGGAAAGACTCCCATCGTCCGCGCCGGCCGCGAGATCCCTTCGCGCGACGGCAGCTTCCGCAACCCGCAAGTCGCCAACGCCCTCTCGGAGGGCATCAGCAGCGGCAGCCGCAGCAAGGGAACCCGCTCGCCCCGCAGCATCGGTCGCCTCCTCGACCGCGAAGCCCGCTTCAAAATCCGCAACCGCGAATTCGGCCTCTCCAACCGCATCCGCATCGAACTCAAACCCATCCTGCCCTCGGGCACCGGCCTCGGACCGGGCCAGCGCGGACTTCGTGAAGGCTACCCGGTCGAACGCTGGTTCGCCGTCGGCGGCGGCCTACGCGATTCCGGTCACTACCGCTTCGTCACTCACTGCCTCGTCCGCTGGGCCGGCCTCCTCGGTTGCCGCGCTCCGCTTCCCACCTACCTCGCCCCGAACGATTTTTCCGTCGTCGCCGAATACATCGCCCGCCGCCGCCGCGAAGGCGCTCCGGCCGCAGTCCACGCCTTCCCCAGCCCCGCCGTCCGTGTCGCCGCCGCCGCAACCGAACTCGGCCTCGACATCAGCGGCACGCTCTTTTTCGTCGGCGGCGAAGCCCTCACCGATGCCAAGCGCGAAACCATCCAGCGCGCCGGCGCCGAGGTCTATCCCTTCTATCCCATCTCCGAAGTTGGCCCCATCGGCGAATCCTGCCGCCAGATGAACACCGGCAACTGCGTGCACTTCTACGAAGACAACGTCGTCGCCTTCGTCCACCGCCGCCGCGCCAATCTCTCCGACGCCGAAGTGAACGCGCTCCAATTCACCTCGCTGCTCAAACACTGTCCGCACGTGCTCGTCAACGCCGAGATGGACGACGCCGGCGTCATCGGCCCCGCGCAGTGCGACGGCAATTGCGAATTCTCCCGCCTCGGCTTCACCAAACAGGTCAGCGAAATTTTCAGCTTCGGCAAACTCACCGGCCAGGGCATGACGCTCGTCGGCACAGACCTGCTCAAGATCCTCGAAGAGATTCTGCCCGCCCGCCTCGGCGGCGCGCCCGGCGACTACCAGTTGGTGGAAATCGAAGGCGCGGCCCAAACCCAACTCACCCTGCGCGTCAACCCGCGAATCCAGGCCGCGCCCGACAAGATCCGCGAATGCTTCCTGCGCGAACTCAAAACTTTTTACGGCGGCGCGCTCGCCAGCCGCATGTGGTCCCATGCCCAGGGCGTTGAGGTCGTTTCCGGCCAACCCTACGCCACGCGCACCGGCAAAATCCACGCACTGCACCTGCTCAGTCCCCCATCGGAGGTCGTGAATGCTTCGTAGAACCCTGCTCTCGCGCTTCGCCGGCGCGGGTGCGCTGGCCGCCGCCGGATGCTCCGCTCCCAAACGAACCGGCGGCCCCACCAAGATTCACGTCCTGAACGGCCGCAGCATCGCCATGAGCAGCCTGTACCTCACCCATAAGCGCGGCTACTTCAAAGACGTTGGCCTCGACGTTCAACTCGACCAGTCCGCCTCGGCCTCCTCCGGCCTCGCCCTGATCGGCAGCGGCAAAGCCGATGTCACCTTTTCCAGCCTCGGCGTTCCTTTTCTCAGCGCCATGGCCAAAGGACTCCGCGTCAAGTTCGTCGCCGGGCGCGAATTCGCCTCCACCACCTGCGGCCAGTTCGGTTCCATTTTCGGCATGCGCAAACGCTTCCCCAATGGCCTCGACAACCCCGCCGTCCTCAAAGGCAAGACCATCGGCGTCGGCACCATGATCGGCTTTCCGCAATTCTCGCTCGATTCCCACATGGCCACCGCCGGCCTCAGCGTCGACGACATCATCCCCCGCACCATGCGCTCCAATGAGGCCATCGCCGCCGTCATCAGCGGCAGCCTCGATGCCGCCGTCATGAATTGGGACTTCGACAAGAACCTCGAGCGCGTCATGAAAGACACCGTGCACACCCCGCCGCTCGCCCACTACCATCCCAACTTCCAGATCTCCTACATCTACTTCGGCCCCACGATGCTCGACGCCGACCCGTCCATCGGTGGACGCTTCCTTTCCGCTTACCTCCGCGGCGCTCGCGAATTCACCGCCGGTGCCACGCCCGAGTACATGAAAAACTTCGCCAACGAATACGCTACCGGCACTAGCCGCGTCACCGACACCTGCCGCGGCACCGTTACCCTCGACGGCAAAATCGACATGAACAGCCTCAAGACCCTGTCCGATTGGGCATTCAAACGGAAATATCTGGCCGAACCTTTCGATCCCGCCAAAAACGTGGATACGAGATTCCTGGAAATCGCTCATGCCTCTTAGCACACGTCTCTCTCAACTTCTCTGCGCCGCTGCCCTTGCCTCCGTCGCCTCAGCGCAAACCACTGGCCGCCTGGAAGGCATCGTCCGCGATCCCTCCGGCGCAGTTGTCCAGGACGCATCCCTCACCATCGTCGAAACCAAAACCGCCGCCCGCCGCCTCACGTCCACCAATGAGCACGGCTTGTACGTCGCCGCCGGCCTCCCGCCCGGTACCTACGAAATCGAAGTCGCCCGCCCCGGCTTCCGCAGTGAAAAGCGCCAAGGCATCGTTGTCGCTTCCGGCCGCGACCTCCGCCTCGACTTCTCCCTCGAAGTCGGCCAAACCAAGGAAAGCGTCGTCGTCGTCAGCGAAACTCCGCTCGTCAACGTCACCCCCAGCGACTGGGGCGGCAACATCGACCGCACCAAGCTCGAATCTCTCCCCTTGAACGGCCGCGACATGTTCGACCTCGCCGCCCAACAGCCCGGCGTCACCGTCGCCACCACCGCGCCCAAGAATATGACCAACGGCGGCGGCGCCCGCCTCACCATCAACGGCGCGCGCCCCAACCAGAACAGCTATCGCATGGACGGCATCTACGTCAACGATGCCACCGGCTCGGCCCCCTCCAGCTCCGCCGGCCGCCTCCTCGGCATCGAAGCCCTCCAGGAAGTGAAGCTCGTCTCCAGCCCCTTCGACGCCGAATTCGGCCGCGCCGGCGGCGCAGTCTTCACCGCCGTCTCCAAGTCCGGCACCAACGAATTCCACGGCAGCGCCTATGAGTTCCTCCGCAACAGCTACCTCGACGCCAAAAACTTCTTCGACGCCAAGGACTCCAAAATTCCCCCCCTCCGCCGCAACCAGTTCGGCGGCGTCGTCACCGGCCCCATCCGCCGCAACAAGCTCTTCTTCATGGCCAACTTCGAGGCCAACCTCGAGCTCAACTATGGCCGTCGCTACATCGTCCGGGCTCAAGTGGTAAACTATGTCGGCCATCGGGCAATCTGGGAATTTGCCTTTCACCCCGTCTCGCGCAAATTAGGCAAACTCTCCGCAACAGCCGAGCGGCGGCCCGTAGCCTGTTACTACACCACCCACGATGTGAAGGCCAGAGGCTGGCAAGAGTGGTATGGCTATCTCTACCCCGACCACTACACCTGCATCTCGTCCAGCGCCTGGGCAGCACTCGAGGTGGTGGAGAAGCTGC
>CAYUZM010000340.1:4192-6424 GCA_964449665.1 uncultured Solibacteraceae bacterium | reverse complement strand
GCCATACAGTTCGCCGTCGGTGGCGATCAGTACCTTGGGAGCGATCTGCTTGATGCGATCGATGGCGTAGCGGCACGCGGCGAACGCGGCGCCGCGATGCGGCGAGGCAGCCACGATGGCGACGCTGGCCTCGCCGAGTTGCAGGGTGCCGACGCGGTGGTGGATGGCGAGCCGCGTGTCGGGCCACTCGGCCCTCGCTTCGTCCGCGATGCGCTCGAAGGATTTCACGGCGAGCGGAGTGGCCGGAGATGTTCACGGGCACGGGACGCACTGCGCCGGGACGATCGTTGGCCGGGACGTGGACGGGTTCCGGATCGGCGTGGCGCCGGGCGTGAAGAGGGCGCTGATCGCCAAGGTGCTGGGTCCGGGCGGCGGCCGCAGCGATCAGATTGTGCGTGCGGTCGAGTGGGCGGTGGAGCACGGTGCGAACGTGGTGTCGATGTCGCTGGGGATCGACTTCCTTGGCTACCAGAAAAACTTGATGGAAGTGGAATCGCTTCCGAGCGAACTGGCAACCTCGCGCGCGCTGGAAGCCTACCGGGTGAATGTGATTCTGTTTGAACGGCTGGCGGGGCTGGTGGCGGCCAAGGCGGACTTCGGACAGATGACGCTGCTGATCGCGGCGGCGGGGAACGAGAGCCGGACACATCAGGACGCGCGGTTCAAGATCGCGGTGGGCCCGCCCGCAGTGTCGTCGGGATTCATATCGGTAGCCGCGCTGGAGCGCACGGAAGAGGGAATGGTGCGGGCGTTCTTCTCGAACACGGGCGCCGATATTGCCGCGCCGGGAGTGGGAATCACGTCGGCTAAGCTGGGTGGTGGATTGGCCTCGATGGACGGCACGAGCATGGCGACGCCGCACGTGGCGGGCGTGGCGGCGTTGTGGGCGGAGAAGCTGAAAGAGACCGGCAACGTGGATCAATTGATATGGAGGACGAGGCTTCTTGGGTCGGCGACCGACGCCGGGCTCTCGTCGCAGTTCGAGGCCAAGGATGTGCGTTTCGGACTTGTCCGCGCGCCTCGAACCAGGAAGGGGTTTGTTTGAAACAGATCACGTTTGAGCTATTGCGGCACGGGCCGTCGAACAACCAACTGCTTTCGCCGCTGACGCCGTACCTGGCCTTGTGCGAAGACCATCCGGCGATGACGCTGCGGCTTCCGTTTGAACACAATCAGTTCCTGCACAGGCTGCGCGCGTTGAGCTACAAGCTGGACGGGGAGTCAAGAGCGTTCCAGGTGAAGGACACGGCGCAGGTGATCGGCGAACTGATTGGAACCGTGCCGGGGCTGGTGGCGGAGATGAACCGGGACGAGAACGGCGAGAATGGCGCGGGCAAATCATCCGGCGAGGGGAACCGGCTGACGCACTTGCGCATGATTCTGACGGCGTCGGAGTTGGCGCTGCTGCCATTTGAGCTGGCGCTGTCGCCGGCCGGATTTCCCGGCGCGGGCCAGCCATTGCTGCTGCAGTCGCAGAATCCGATTTGCCTCACGAGGGAAGTGCGGCGCGTTGCGGAGCGGACGCAAAAGTGGTCGAAGAAGCCGAAGGTGCTTTTTGTGGCGGCGCAGCCTGGGGATGTGGGGAGTATTCCATTTGAGGCCCATCTCAATGCCTTGAAGGAACTGATTGCGCCCTGGGTGGACTACGCGGCGACGCCGGAGGAGGCGGCCAGCAAACTGGCCGACCATCTTGTGGTTCTGGAGAACGCCTCGTGCAACTCAATTGAGGAGGCTTGCGCGGAGCACGAGTTCTCGCACATTCACATTCTGGCTCACGGCATTCAATACGAAGAGGGTTACGGTGTCCGGTTTTGCCTGGCGCTGCACACTCCGTTGCATCCGTTTGGCGAGGCGGACCGTGTGAATGGGGAACGCCTAGCTTCGGCCATCCGCGCGGTGAAGAAGAACGGCGGCGGGAGGCTGGCGCGGCCGCTTGCCGTGACGCTGGCAAGCTGTGATAGCGGCAACCAAGGTGGAATTGGAGGGCTGGGCGGGAGCATCGCATTTGCCCTACATCAAGCCGGAGTGCCGATGGTGGTGGCGAGCCAGTTTCCGATGTCGGTGGCCGCGTCTCACATTTTCGTGCGCGTGCTCTACGAATCGTTCCTGTGGGGACGCGACACCAGGATTGCGCTGAACGACCTGCGGAGGCGGCTGCACGTACTGTTTCCGGCGACGCACGAGTGGGCGAGCATTTCCGCCAAGGGCCGGGTGCCGTGGGATTGCGAGAAA
>CAYUZM010000340.1:0-4182 GCA_964449665.1 uncultured Solibacteraceae bacterium | reverse complement strand
AGACGTAATGGTTGCGGCGACGAACGTTCAGGCGAGAAGTTCCGCCTATGTCGCCTTGACGGAGGATTTAGAGAACCGGCTCTTCCAGTTTAAGTTCAACCAAACGAAGCGGAGCATGGAATCGGCGATGAGCTATGCAGACCGTGCGATGGACGAAGCCGGCCGGCCGGAGTTGCTGCGCGACGCGCTGGAGAAGATCGAACGGGGGGAACAGCGGCTGGAGGATTTGTATGACCGGCGGAAGGACCGTTCGGCAAAGCTGGCCGGGCAGTTGGCGGCCACCAAGAAACGCTCGGCACAGATCTACTACGAGTACACGCAGCGCAACCAGGCGGCGACGCCGGGGCCCGGTGGGGCGCGCGATTGGCGGGAGGTGCTGAATCTCTCGCGCCGGCACTATTGGGACGCGTTCACGGCGGACCGGAAGGATGCGTGGGGGGCCGTTCAGTATTTGTCGCTCGATCTGGTTTTGCGCAATTTGGAAGAGCCGATGAAGGAGATGGTGCTGGAACGCATCGAAGACTATAACGATACGGAAGCGCTCTGGAGTCTGGCGCACATCCTCTCCATCAACGACGCGCGATCGTCCGATCCGCAGATTCGAAAGTGGGCGCTGGGCAACCTGGTAGAGCTTTATCTCCTGGAGAATTTCCAAACGCCGCCGAAAGCGGGCGCAAAGGGCAAGGCCCGCGTGAACAGCAACGCGGTGCAGCGGGCACGGGAGTTGGTGGACGCGGCGGGGCCGAATTCCTTCGAGGTCTATTCGACGCGACGGCAGATGCTGCGCTATAAGACCTGGTATTCGAGGATCGCGAAACTCGGCGCGCTGATGCCCACTGTCGAAAAGGTTCTGGACGTGATCCCCGACGCGCCGCCGCCGGACCAGATTTAGGAAGCGGAGGCAGCGCACTCCGACAGGCCGGGCGGATCGCAACACGGTGCCGGAGGCGGGAGAATTGGGCGGGAGAGTGGGGCCGGTGCGCGGCGCAACGGTGCGCGGGGAGTGCGCAGTGGTGAGCGGCCAACGATGCGCGGCCAGTGCGCAGCTATCGTGCGCAACCACGAGGGGCGCCTATGATGAGAGTAGGGCATGGGTTTCGCACTTTGGACGAATGAAGACACGGCGTGGGCGGCGGGCACGCATGAGTACAGGCCGATGGGCGTGGCGGTGATCGCGCGCAACGGGCTGTTCATGGCGCGCGACTTTCGTCCGGCGCGGCGGCTTCCGCGGCGGTCGGGGCCGGATTTCCGGGGGTTGTTCGCTTCGCTGAGCGACGTGAATCGCTTTTTGGGGCAGGCGCGGTCACAGGCTCACGAAAAAAATTCGCGGCGGGGTTCAAGCCGCCAACTGGCAATCACATAGGGCTGGTTGTTCGCCCCGCGCGCCGGTGGCAGAAGTTCGATTCCGGGAATTCTTCGCCTACACTCAAGGCGCAAGAATGACCGCCATGAACACCGCATCCAAACTGATTCGCTTTCATCTTCGTGTTTGCGCCATTGAGGAGGGACCGAACGGCGTATTGCGTTTGCCGCCCTTTCAGACGACGGCGGTTGCGGCGATGGCGCGGGTGGGGGGCGAGACGGGCGATGCTGTGCTCGCGTGGGTTCCGTTGCAGGATGGCCTGCAGCTTGGCCTGGCGGAAGCCGAGCACCAGCGCGTTCGGGGTCGGCTGTATGAGATTGCGGCGGCGAAGCTGGGCAGACGTGTCGTGCGAGGCGAGGTGGCCGAGGGCGAGGTACCGATGATCGATGTGGCGCTGCCGTGCCTGGACAAACGCATGGCGGGGAACCGGCGGGCGTACTGGGCGGCGGTGAACGGCGAGGCGGAGTTTGCGGGTTTTGCGCAGGCGATCGCAAGTGGATGGCTGGCGGCCGGGGGGGAGGAAACGGAGTTGCCGCCGCTGGCATGGTCGTACGAGACAGGCATGCGGGGCTCGGTGGCACGAGCGCTGCTCACGCCGTTGCTGGAATACTACCGGGGCGGAGAGGGCGAATTGCCGGCGTGGCCGTCGGGGGCAGACTACAAGGTGGAG
Source organism: uncultured Solibacteraceae bacterium (assembly GCA_964449665.1). GTDB lineage: Bacteria > Acidobacteriota > Terriglobia > Bryobacterales > Bryobacteraceae > JAFLBB01. The sequence goes on along the minus strand of CAYUZM010000340.1, from coordinate 2,149 downwards.
TTTGCGGTTACGCTCGATGGGCGCGCGGCGGCGGGATGGTACGGGCTGGGTTCCGAACGCACATACGACTTCTTTAAGAGCGTGTCGCGGATGTCGATGGTGGTGCAGGCGGCGTTGCGGCGGTGGCTGCCGGTGTTGTGGCTGAACGACGGCAGGATTTTCGACCATACACGCGAGGCGGCCGCACTGCTGGGCTACGCTTCCCTGCCCCCGCTGCTGGCGCGGTCGCGGCGTAACTATACCTACGACCCGGTGGACGCGGTGAGTTTGAAGCAGGCGTTGACGCGGTGCGGACGGAAGATCCAGAGGCAGTTGCAGAACTGGTATCCGACGCTGCTGACGATGGAGCATGCCGAGGCCGAGGAGCTGCATCCGCGGTGGCATTCCAAGTGGGCGGCCGAGTTGACGCGGTACAGCAAACGGATTCAAACACTGCTGGCGAACGAGGCATGGCTGATCGACCAACTGGTGAACTTCGCGGCCGGGTTTGCGCAGCGCCGGGGAAGGAGCGAATTGGCCGGGGCGGTACGGGACGCGCGGGCGGTCCACGGGGCGCTGGATGCGCGGCTGCGGCGGTGGTGGGATGGGCGGCAGGCGCAGGCGCTCATTGGGTTGTTGTTGGTGGAGGCGACGTCGGCGTTTGCGGCGTCGCCCGTGCAGTTGACGGTTACCTTGCGGCGCATGGACACAGCCGGCGAGGCGGACGCGCCGATTGTGCTGAAGGCTTCGCGCGCGGCGGCGGCGCGGCAGGACCGCGACACGCCGCAGGCGAGCGAAGCAGCTTAAAGGCGCACGGTTCGTTACTTCTTCTTGAAGATATCGACGAGCTTCTTACCGGTTTCGGCCAGACCTTCGTTGGAAGCTCCGCCCGCGGGCGCATAGTTCGACATGCCCGAGATGGCGAGGTTCGGGAAGTTCAGGCTGAACTGGCGCACGGAGCGGACCTGCTGGCTAGGGAGGATCTCCAACTGCTCAAGGCTGGTATCGAAGGTATAGGAAGTGCCAGTGGGCTGGCCGCTGTTGCGGCGCATGAGTTGGAAGGCGACGACTTTCGATTGGCCGGGATTGAGTACGAATTGGGGGTCGGCGCTACGGCTGGAGACGACGCCGATGCCGGAGACGGCTTGCGAAGGCGACTGTCCGTAGCGCTGGCCGGCATTGTCGACGACGACGGAGGAGTTGTAGGTTTGGGCCAGGATGAGCTGTTGATTGGAGGCGTTGCGGATGCGGACGTTGAAGCGGAGGATGTGGTGGCGTCCTCCGTAGACGCTGGAGGAGATGTTCTGGACGTCGGCGGCGAAGGCTCCCGCGTTGAAGCAGTTTCGCACGCCGATGCAGAGGTCGGGACCTTGCGGGGCGGCGGCAGCGGGGATGGACGCGGCGGGCGCGGTTCCGGGAGAGTTGGACGCACCTCCTGGGGCGGTGGGGGATGTGGGGACAGCCGAGACAACGGGCCCGTCGCCGAGGGCCTCGGCGAGCGGCGCGGCGCCGGCGGGAGTGGCGGCGGGTGCGGCCGAAGAGAGCACGTTGTTGGACAGTCCACGGAAGCGCAGGGGATGTTCGGGCCCGAGGCGGAACTGGCCGCTGGGCAATTGTCCCATTTCGCGCACGGTGAACTCCATTTCAAAGTTGAGGCCAAAGACTTCACGGCCGGACCAGCCCCACACCATCTCGATGCGGGTGTCGCCGGTTTCGCCGGGGCGGATCAGGAATTTGGGATCGACCTGGTTATTGGCGATGAGGCCGATGCCGCGGACACCGTCGGCTCCGGTGACGCCGTAGCGGTTGCCCTGATCGTCGGTGGTGACGCCTGAGCCGCTCACGTAGCCGAGGATGACGGGGCGCGTGAGCTTGTTCTGGAAGCGGACGGCTGCGGTGACGACCTTGTAGCGGCCGACGTTGCTGGTGCGGAAGTCGGTGATGATCGCCGCGAAGGAGTTGGATTCGGCGCAGAAGCGCTGGGAGGCACAAACCGGGGGTGCGGCAGCGGGTTGCTGGGCGAACGCGGCAAGCGCGAGGAGCGCGAGGGCAATTGAGAATCTGGCTGTAGACATAGGAGGTCCTTTCACGCGATGGCGGTTTGAGACCGCGTAGCGAGCGCCGACACGTAATCGGTGTAGGCGGACTCGGCGGTTTCGATGTTGGCGCG
>CAYUZM010000339.1:953-6433 GCA_964449665.1 uncultured Solibacteraceae bacterium | reverse complement strand
AGAACAGGTCCGCTACTCCCAGCCGCCTCCGCGCCAGGTCGAGAATCAGCAGCGCCATCGCCGCCGCCAGTAACAGTTGCAGCGAACCCGGCACCTTCGTCGCCAGCGCCACGGCGAAATATTGCGGCACGCCCATCGGATGGACCCGCCCCAACAGGTACACACCCGTTCCGGTCGCGTTCGATTCCACCAGTGAAATCACCCCCCGCCTCAACCGTTGCGGCGTCGGAATTGCCCTTAGCGGCGCCGCCACCTCCGGCGCCCACGCCGGAATATTCGGGTTCGCTCTCCAGACCGCGAAATCGGCCGAATTCATCGTGTCGATCCGAAACTGCCAGGCCGCGACGATCCCCCCATAAGGCACCAGGAACAACAGCGCCAACTGCGGACCCAACACGCGCCGCGCCACCCCGCCCGAGAAGAAATGCCGCGCCAACACCACCGCCAACGCCAGCGGCGCCAGGATGAGCAGGGAGAACTTCGCCAGAATCCCTACCAACACGCCCGCCCCCAACCATGCCGCGTTCCTCTCGCCCGGCGCTTGCCAATACACCCACGCCCGGTACCAGAACAGGAGATAACCGAAACTGGCCGCAAGATCGTTCTTGAACAACGCGCCGTGCCCAAGCACGGTTGGCGACAGGCAGAACAGAAACGCCAGCACCAGCGCCACGCGCGGCGAGAACAACTGGCGCGCCCACCACCACAACAACCCGCACGCCAGCAATGGAAATACGATCAGAGGCAGCCGCGAATAGAAGAACACACGGCGCAGGCGCGGATCGCTCATCCGGTCCATCATTACCCGCGCGATGTCCCACTCCACCTGCGTCTGCCACACCGGATCGTCATAGGGAACCGGAAGCGGAAACAGGTGCGACACCCACCCGCCCACGATCTTGATGGCCGGCGGCATGTCGCCCGGCAGCAGCGCGTCGGTGCCCTTCCAGTAAAGATGCGCCGACAACAGGTGCGACGGCTCGTCGATCGTCACCCCGGTCTTCCACGCGATCGACACTAAGACGCCGGCCAATACGGCCAGCAACAGCGCCATCAGGCGCGCTTCCCATCGCTCTACTCGGGGCGCCCCGGCCTCGCGCGGACGCCCATCCCTCGTTTCGACGATCACCCTCTACCCTCGCATCACCTGAGGGATTACATTACCTTGTCTTAATCGCTAAAACAAGCCGACCGGCCGAAAATGTGAAATTTTTGTTATCGTCCCACCAGCAGCGCAATCGCCTGCGCCTCGGCCGAGCGCCCTTCGCCCACCGGGCCAACCTTCTCGTGTGTCTTGAACTTCACCGACACGCGCGAAAGCTCCAGCCCCAACGTCACCGCCAACTTCTCCCGAATCGCCAAGCGGTAGTCCTTCAACTTCGGCCGCTCCAGAATCACCGTCGAATCGACGTTCAGAATTTGAAACCCGGCGACCTGTACAAGGCGCACGGCATGGTGCAGCAGTTGCAAACTATCGGCGCCTTTCCACAACGGATCGGTGTCGGGAAAGTGCATGCCGATGTCGCCCTGCGCCGCCGCCCCCAGCAGCGCGTCGGTGATCGCGTGCGAAAGTACATCCGCGTCGGAGTGCCCATCCAACCCCAACTCGCTCGGAATTGTCACACCGCCCAGAATCAGCGGGCGTCCGGCAATCAGACGATGCGTGTCCCAGCCCAGGCCGGTACGAAGATCGGGAAGATTCATGCTCGCTAGTAGAGTAGCGCGACCACCGCTCCGCACGCTAAATTCAGGGAGCGGGCTGCAAACCATTCATCACTACGCAACCGCGCGTTTCTGTCCGCGCGGGAACGAAGACGCCCTACTGTTAGGAGCACGGAGTCCATGGATAACACTAGAGTTTTTCGAATGGCGTTCGCCAGCGTCTATCCGCACTACATTGCCAAGGTGGAGAAGAAGGGGCGCACAAAGGCGGAATTGGATGCCATCATCGAGTGGCTCACGGGCTACGATGCGCAGGCGCTGCAACAGCAAATCGACAAAAAGGTCGACTTCGAATCTTTCTTCGCCCGCGCGCCGAGGATGAACCCGAACGCCTCCAAAATCACCGGCATGATCTGCGGATACCGCGTGGAGGAGATTGAGGACAAACTCATGCAGCAGATCCGCTACCTGGACAAACTGGTGGATGAACTGGCCAAGGGAAGGGCCATGGAGAAGATACTCAGGAAGTGAGCCGGGCGTTCGGCACCGGCGTGCCGTATGTCAGGCGTTCCCCAACCTGCCTCCGCCGAGCCTACGCGGTTTCCCCTGCGCCGCCGCCCCTACCCCCGCGCCGCGCGCGCTATGCCCGCGCCGCCGCCAGCTCCTGCTCCAGGAACAATCGCGCCAGGTCCATATCGGTCGGCTTGGTGATCTTGATGTTGCGGTCCGAACCGGTCACCACGGTCACTTCTACCTTCTCCAACCGCTCCACCAGGCTCGATTCGTCCGTTCCGTTGAAGCCCTCTTCGCGCGCGCGGTCAAAGGCCTCCTTCAACAACGCATGCGAAAACACCTGCGGCGTCTGCGCCAAAACCAAGTGCTCGCGCGGCAGCGTCTGGCGAATCTGGTTCTTCTTCACCTGCTTCACCGTATCCACCGGTACAATGCCCACAATCGCCGCGCCCGTGCGATTCGCTTCCTCGATCACGGCCTCAATCGTCGCCACGTCGATGAACGGCCGCACCGCGTCATGCACGGCCACTAGCGTCGTCGCCGCATCAATCACGGCCAGCGCGTGTTCCACCGACTGCTGCCGCGACTCGCCGCCTTCCACCAGCCGCACCGGCTTGGCGAACCGCTCGGCCGCCACCAGTTCCTGCACCCAGGCAACATCCTCGGCGCGCAGCGCCACCACGATCTCGCTCACCGATGGCGCCTGTTGAAACTTGCGGATCGTGTGCAGCAAGATCGGCGAGCTGTCCAACAGCATGAACTGCTTTCTGCTCACGCCCGATTTTTCGGGCGAAGCCGCGCGTCCCATGCGTGTGCCGAGACCGGCGGCGGGAAGAATGACGGAGACTCTCATGGGGTTCTGAATTCGATTCTCGCAATATTGGGCCGGTGCGGGCTAGGCCGTCGGCGGTGTGGCCGCCGCCGCTTGCGCGGGTTGTTCGCGCGAGGCACGCTCGTGACGCTCCGCCCCGTGGTGTTTGTCGAATACGGCATGCTGCTTCTCGTCGAAGCGGCCGAAAATCATCTTGCCCGCCGTGGTCTGCAGAACGCTCGTCACCGAAATGTCGATGGTCTTGGAGATCATCCGCTTGGCGTTGTCCACGACCACCATTGTGCCATCGTCCAGATACGCCACGCCCTGGTTATACTCTTTCCCCTCTTTGAGGATGAACACCCGCATCGTCTCGCCCGGCAGCACCACCGGCTTCAATGCGTTGGCCAGCTCGTTGATGTTCAACACCTCAACCCCGTGGAGTTGCGCCACTTTGTTCAAATTGAAATCGTTGGTCACAATCTTGCAGTCGTAAACCTTCGCCAGCTCGATCAGCTTCAGGTCCACTTCCTTCACGTTCGGGAAATCGTCTTCGAGCAGTTGCACGTTCAACTGCGGCATCTTCTGAATGCGCGCCAGTATGTCCAGCCCGCGCCGCCCCCGGTTGCGCTTCATCGAATCGCCCGAATCGGCTACCAGTTGCAGTTCGCGCAGCACGAACTGCGGAATTACGATCACGCCATCGAGAAATCCCGTCTCGGTAATATCGGCGATACGGCCGTCGATGATGACACTGGTATCAAGAATCTTGAACGTCTGCTTGGATTGCTTCTCGCTGCCGAACACCCCGCCGAAGGCCGCCAAATTGAGCATGTCGCCCTTCGTGGCGCCCACGATCAAACCGACGTAGGTCATCAGCAATAAGATCAGTAACTGCAGAAACGGCGTCGTCGCCGCTTGCGGCGGCAGCGCGCGGTCCAGCACCAGCGCGATCAGGAACGCGCCGAGAATTCCCATTACGCTCCCCGCCGCCGCGCCGATCAGCCGTTTCAGACTTACCTGCTTCAAGCGGATTTCAAAGGCAACAATAGCGATGCCCAGCAGCGCGCCAACCGTAGCCGCCGGCCAGGCTTCAAGTGTGAACGGACGCAGGAAGTATGCTGCCCCCGCCAATAGGAACACGAAGAAAGCGCGAATTAGTACGAGGTCTGCCATGAGGCCAGCCTCCTCAATTCATTCAAAATGAGGAGTTCGAGCGCAGTCTGGGCGATCGAGTCCGGCACAAAGTATACCTCACTCCCGAGGGCGGGAGAAGGGTGGCTGTCCCCGGCAGCGTCGTGTATCCTATTCCCATCCCAGCTACTTGAGTAGGTCCTATGCGCATCACCTTCGTGTTATTACTCGCCTCTTTCGGCTTGGCGGCAGCGGAACCTTTGCTGCTCCAGAAGCCCGCTGTCAACAAAACCCACATCGTGTTTGTTTACGCCGGTGACCTTTGGAGCGTTCCCCGCGCCGGTGGCGATGCAGTCCGCCTCACCAGCGGTCCCGGCGTCGAATCCGATCCTGCCTTCTCGCCGGACGGCACCACCCTCGCCTTCACCGGCGAATACGACGGCAACGTCGACGCCTTCACCATTCCCGCATCGGGTGGCGTTCCGAAACGCCTCACCTGGCACCCCGCCGCCGACCGTGTCATGGCTTGGACCTCCGATGGCAAAGCCGTCCTCTTCACCTCCCCCCGCACCGCCTACTCGCGCTTCAGCGAAATGTTCCGCGTTCCCGCCGCCGGCGGTGTCGAAGAGCGGCTGCCGTTCCCGACCGGCTTCGAAGCCTCCATGTCGCCCGATGGCCAGTCCATCGCCTACCAGCCCGTCATGAAGGCCTTCTCGATGTGGAAGAACTACCGAGGCGGCACCACCCAACGCATCTGGCTCGCCCGCCTCTCCGACAGCGCCGTCACCAAAGTACCCCGCGGCAATTCGAACGACTTCAATCCCATGTGGGCCGGCGACCGCGTCTTCTTCCTCTCGGACCGCAACGGCCCCGTTACCCTCTACTCCTACGACACCAAATCGAAGGCTGTGCGCGAGGCCATCCCCAACCAAGGACTCGACCTCAAGTCCGCCTCCCTCGGCCCGGACGCCATCGTCTATGAGCAGTTCGGCGGCATTCATCTCTATGACCTGAAAACCGGCAAAGCCGGCCCCGTGCCCATCCGCGTCCAAGGTGATTTCCCCGAACTCCGCGCGCGGTTCGTCAACGTCGGCAAACGCCTCGGCTCGGCCGCGCTCTCGCCCAGCGCCTCCCGCGCCGTCTTCATGGCCCGAGGTGAAATCATCACCGTTCCCGCCGAAAAGGGCGACCCGCGCAACCTCACCAACACCCCCGGCACGATGGAGCGTGACCCGCAGTGGTCGCCCGATGGCCGCACCGTCGCCTACCTTTCCGATGAGTCCGGCGAATACGCCTTGCATCTCGCCCCGCAGACCGGCGCGGGCGAAGTAAAGAAGATCGAACTGCGCCCCGGCTTCTA
>CAYUZM010000339.1:0-943 GCA_964449665.1 uncultured Solibacteraceae bacterium | reverse complement strand
GGATGCTCGTGCGCGCCTGCACCCTGGTCGGTATTGCGCAGGACCACTTCCAGATGCGCGCCGGCGATATCGCCGCTGCCTGGTCGCCCGACAGCAAATGGATCGCCTATTCCAAGGTTCTGCCGAACCAACTCAGCGCCATCCATCTCTACTCGCTCGCCTCCGCTGCTTCGACTCAGGTCACCGACGGCATGAGCGACGCCGCCCATCCGGTGTTCGATAAGGACGGCAAGTACCTCTACTTCACCGCCAGCACCAACTCCGGCGCCAGCCTCGGCCTCGACATCCACGCCGTCGGGCGCACCTTCACCAGTTCGATCTACCTCGCCGTCCTCGACAAAAGCCTGCCCTCGCCCTTCTCCCCGGAAAGCGATGAGGAGAAACTTGCCGACGGCCCAAAACCAGCGGATGCGGCAAAACCAACGGAAGCGGCAAAGCCAGCCCCCGGCGCCACCGCCACCAAGCCCGATCTCGACGACATCGGCCAGCGCATTCTCGCCGTGCCCATGCCCCCGCGGCGCTACGTCGGCCTCCAGGTCGCCAAGGCGGGAACGCTGCTCGCCATCGAATTGCCTGCCGAGGGCCGCGGCGGCCCGCCCGCGCAAGGGCCCGGCGCAAACGTCCACCGCTTCGACCTGAAGACGCGCAAGAGCGACACGCCGCTCACCGGCGTAGGCGCGTTTCAAATTTCGCATAACGGCGAGAAAGCCCTCTACCGGCAGGGAGAGAACTGGCGCATCGCCGCGCTCCGCCCCATGGCGAACGGGCCCGCCGCCGCCCCGCCCCCCCCCGCTCCCCCCGCGCCCGCGCCAGCCGCGCTGAATACCGCCTCCCTCGAAATCCGCATCGGTCCCTCCGCCCAGTGGCGGCCGATGTTCCGCGAACCCTGGCGCGACCGGCCCGACCGGTTCCAGTCCCACAAAATCCCACGTTCCACCCCCAA
>CAYUZM010000338.1:0-6454 GCA_964449665.1 uncultured Solibacteraceae bacterium | reverse complement strand
TTCACGGGAAAAGAGTTGGCCTTTGACGACCACGGATTTTCCGATAGAGGCGGTGCGTTCGCCGTAACCGATGTCGGCGCCGCGGGCGGGCATGGTGGACATGGGGATTCCTTCGCGGGCCAGATCGCTCGACAGAGGCGGTTGAGAACTGGGCCTGGGTAGCGATTCCTCGTCTCTTCGGCGATTCCACATAGTGAGGAGAACCTCCCGTTAAGATGGTGCCACTGCCCCCCTCCCGGCAGTTGCGGACCAACCGCCAAGCGGCTGGAGTTCTTATCGTAGCGGGGGGAGGGGGAATATGCAAACAGGGTGGGGCGCCGTGCGAGACTGGACCGTATGAGCGACACGGTTCGGTTGTTCGTTGAGGCGTGGACTGAGATGGTGACGCGCCTTCCTTCGCCACGAATCGAAGAAGCCGACGGCGTGGCCACCTGCTTTGGGAATGTGCCGCTGATCTTCTTCAATATCAACGTTGTGACCCGGCGGGCGTCGACGCTTGGCGAACTGCGCGCACTTCTGGAAACAGCAACGGCGCGATCGGCGGCGTGCGAGCATGCGAGCGGAGTTCTGCTCCGCGAGGATTGGATGCCAGGAGGTTGGGAACAGGTGCTTGCCGAAGCAGGTCTGGCGCCGATGATACCGATGACGGGCATGGAGGCGGGAGAGTTGCTTCCGTCCCGGCGCCCACCGGCCGATGTCGAGATCCGGCGCGTGACCGGCGACGAGGGCGCGCGCGATCTTGCGCAGTTGAACGGGCTCGCCTATGAGGTTCCAGGCGAGTTGTTCGAGTGCATGGCGAACAAGGAATTCTGGCCCGCCGATCGTCATGCCTATGTCGGCTACGTGGACGGGCGGCCGGTTTCGTGCGCGGCGGCGATTCCGGTGGCGGGTACCGTTTATATCGCTTTGGTTGCCACACGTCCCGATGAGCGGGGGAAGGGATTTGCCGATGCGGTCATGCGGCATGCCGTTACGCAGGGGCAGTCGGCTATGGGTGTGGTTCGCACGACGCTGCATGCCACCGCTATGGGGCAGCCGGTGTATCGGGCAATGGGCTATTCGCCAGGACCGCGGCTGATCCTTGCTGGGCCGGCGCACTGAAGCTGGCGATGTGGGGCTCGCGCGCGCGCTACTTCTTCGCTTTGGGGACCGGGGGGACGGGAATGTCCGAGTTATAGGTGTCGACGATGCACTTCCATTTCCCGTCGGCCTGCTTCTTCCAGATCTCCATGATCTTGCCCGTGTCGTTGAATGTGGGCCCGCCCTTCGGGTCTTTGATGGCGAGTTGATAGGTGCCGTAGAGGTAGCCGAGTTCGCCTGATTTCGCCACTTCCACTTTGGTTACCTTCCAGGAGACGGCGGTGTTCGGGCCCAGCAGGCCAGCCCACGATTCGCGGATCGACTTCGCATCGGTCGCGATGGGAGCATTAGGGGCGAGGAGCACGGCGTCGCTGGAATAGTAGCTGACCGTGCCGTCGAGATCGTTCTTGGCTGCCGTGGCGGACCATTGTTCATCGAGCGCGCGGATGGCGGCTTCTTCGGCTGCGCGAGTGTCGGGAGCGGGCGCGGGAGCGCAGGACACGGCAAGGAATGAGGCGGCAAATAGCCCGACGTAGACAGCAGAATGGCGAAGCATCGTCGCAGTGTAGCAGGGGATTCTGGCCGCAGGAAGGCCATCAGGACGGCCAGGACCGGTCCGCGCAAAGTGATTGCGCGTCGCGGTTACCCCAAGATCTCTTTGATCACGCGCCCCTGCAACTCGGTTAGCCGTTCCTTGCGCCCCTGGTGGAGGAAGCTGAGCTGGTCCTGATGCAATCCCATCTGGTTCAGCAGCGTGGCGTGGAGATCGCGGAAATGCACGGGATCGACGGTTGCCTTCAGGCCGATGTCGTCGGTAGCGCCGTAGGCCATGCCGCCCTTGAAACCGCCGCCGGCGACCCACATGGAAAAGCCGGTGTTGTGGTGATCGCGTCCGGAGCCGCGCTCGGATTCGGGCGAGCGGCCAAACTCACCGCCCCATAGAACGATGGTCGAGTCGAGCAGGCCGCGGCGTTTGAGGTCCTGAATGAGCGCGGCGGTAGGCTGATCGGTGAGCGCCGCCATGCGCGCGTGATTTTTTTCGATGTCGCTATGGGCGTCCCATTCGGTCTCCGCGCCGCCGCCGCCGGCGACGACACAGATGAAGCGCACGCCGCGTTCGACGAGGCGGCGCGCCAGGAGGCAGCGGCGGCCATAGTCGTCGGTCTTTTCTTTGCCCACGCCGTAGAGGTCGAGCGTTTCTTGCGGTTCGTTGGAGACGTCGAAGATTTCCGGCGCTTCGGTTTGCATCTTGAACGCGGTGTCGTAGGCCGAAATGCGCGCGGCCAGTTCGGGATCTTCGCCGCGCATGCCGGCTTCGTTCAGCGAGCGCAGGAAGTTGACCGTCTTGGTGCGGCGATCGAGCGTGATGCCTTCGGGCAAGTCGAGATTGAGCACGGGCCGCTTTCCGGCGCGGAACAGCGCGGGCTGATATACGGCGGGCAGGAAGCCGTTGGTGTACATGGGCTGGCCCGCTTCGGGCGCGCCGTTAGGGTCGGGCATGACGACGTAGGCGGGCAGCGAATCCGACTCCGTGCCCAGGCCATAGGCGAGCCAGCTTCCCATGGCCGGAAAGCCGGGAATCACGCGGCCCGACATCATCTGATATTGTGCGGCCGAGTGAACCACCATGTCGCCGTGCATCGAGCGAAGCACGCAGATATCGTCGACTATCTTGGCCTGGTGGGGCAGCAGGTCGGAGACTTCCAGGCCCGATTTACCGTAGCGGGCGAATGTGCGCTTGGTGCCGAGCAGGCGCGAGGCGGCGTTCACGTTTTGGTACTCGACTTTGCCGAACTCGTCGGGACGCTTCTGCCCGTGAAGTTTGTTCAGCAGGGGCTTGGGGTCAAACGTTTCGATGTGCGAAGGCCCGCCCGCCTGAAACAGGAAGATCATCGCCTTGGCCTTGGCGGCGAAGTGAGGCTCCTTGGGCGCGAGCGGATTGTAGCGGGCGGCGCGGGCCTGGTCCTGCGCAAGCAGCGAGGCGAAGCCGAGCGAGCCTACACCACAGAAGCAGTCGGTCAAAAATTCGCGGCGGTTACGGGCGTATCGAATGTGTTCAGCCATGTCAGTTCACGTAGAGGAATGCGTTGGAGTTGAGCAGCGTGAGAGCGAACTCGGTGGCGGCGGCCGGGTCAGGGTCGTCGAGATAGGACTTGGCGAGCGCAAGTTCCTTCGCGTTGGGCGGGCGTGAGGCGACCAGGCGGAAGGCGCGTTCGATGCGCGCCGCGGCGGTTTGGCGTTCGCCTGCGAGGCGGTTGGCGAATGATTTCGCCAAATCGTTGGAGAGCTTGCCGTTCATGAGTTCCAGGGCCTGCGGAGCGTGCGTGGATTGGTCGCGGCGGGCGCAGGAGAGCAGCGTGTCAGGCGAGTCAAACACCTGCATGAAGGGCAGAATGAGGTTGCGCTTATAGATCATGTAGATGGTGCGGCGATCGTGCTCGCTCTTGTCGCGCGTGGGCTGCCAGTATTGCGGGCGCTTGAGGTCCTTGATCAACTCGGGGTCGATGTTGACCATGACGCTTGGTCCGTTGGCCTTCGGATTCAATCTGCCTGCGACCGCAAGCATCGAGTCACGGATCTCTTCGGCTTCCAGCCGCCGCCGATTCCACTTCCAGAGCAGCTTGTTCTCGGCATCCTTCTCCATGGCGAGTTTTTCGTTGGGCGACTTGCTCGACTGCCGGTAGGCGCTCGAAAGGAGAATCATGCGGTGCAGCGGCTTCATCTTCCAACCACTGGCGATGTACTGGTTGGCGAGCCAGTCCAGCAACTCGGGGTGCGATGGGCGGGTGCCCATGCGGCCGAAATCGTTGGGCGTGGAGACGATGCCTCGGCCGAAGTGGTAGCCCCAAATGCGATTCACCATGACGCGCGAGGGGAGTGGATTGGCCGGGTCGATCAACCAGTTGGCCAGATGCAGGCGCGGCTTCGCGGTGTCGAGCGGCAGCTCCGGCTGTCCCTCGGGGAGCAGGATGCCGAGCGGCCGCATGCCCACCTTCGGGCCCTTGTTGCGATAGTCGCCGCGCGCCAGCATGTGAATCTGCGTCATCTCCTTGGGGTTGTTGCTGACGGCGTAATACGCGGTGAGCGGCAAGGGCATCTCTTCGTCGATCTGTTCGAGGCGCGTAAGGAGCTTTCCCTTTTCTTCCTCGGAGGCTCGCCGCATGGAACGGCGAAGCTTGATCATCTCGGCCTCCAGCGGGGCGACTTTCGCCTTGTAGGCCGCCTGCTCTTCGGGCGACGCGATGATGATGTCGTTCGACTGTGTTTGGGCGAAGAAGCCCTGCATGCGGTAGTAGTCCGACTGCCGGAAGGGGTCGAACTTATGGTCGTGGCAGCGGGCGCATCCGACGGTAACGCCGAGGATGGCGCCCCCGACGATGTTCGTCATTTCGGTCAGGACTTCGGTGCGCGAACTGGCGACCTCCTGGTTGCCCGCGTTCTTGCGCAACGGTCCCAGACGGTTGAAGCCGCTCGCCACCAGCAGGGTGTCCGTGCGCGGCTCCATTTCGTCGCCCGCGATCTGCTCCTTGATGAACTCGTTGTAGGGCTTGTCTTCCTGGATGCTCGCCATCACGTAATCGCGATAGCGGTAGGCGTCCGGGCGATGGGTGTCGTATTCGTAGCCGTCGGATTCGGCGAAGCGGACGACGTCCAGCCAGTGGCGTGCCCACTGTTCGCCATAGCGCGGCGAAGCGAGGAGGCGCTCAATCAGATTTTCGTATGCCTTGGGCGACTTGTCGGCGACGAATGCGGCGACCTCCTCCGGCGTGGGGGGAAGGCCGTGCAGATCGTAAGTTACGCGGCGAATGAGGGTGGCGCGGTCGGCGGCGGGCGCGGGCGTAAGACCCGCTTTGCGCAGTCCCGCCAGGACGAAAGCATCGATGGGGGTGCGAATCCAGGCCTTGGCCGCGGCGTCAGTGAGCGCCGGAGGCTTGGCGTCCCGGCGGGGCTGGAAGGCCCAATGACGGCGTTCGGCGGGCGTGTACACGCCCAGGGGCGCGACGGTGGTTTCAACTGAAGCGGCGAAGGTAGCGCCGGCGATGAGGATCGCCGCGAGCCGATGGATAGGTCGTTTGCTCATGACGTTAGCGAGACACGGGATATTTGCACAACAGTATATAGCGCTTCAGAGAGGGCGAGCGGCGCGGGCATGGGGTTACCGCGACTTTGAGCTGGCGGCGGGTTCAGACGCAGTTTGGGCAGGAGGGTTTGCCACGCGAAGATGTGGCGAACGGTTGGGTTCGATGAGAGTTACGGCGATTGTCTGGAATGTTCGCTGGGCTAACCCAGCTTCGCAATCACGGCGTCGGTAAATTCTTTTGTATTTGCCTTGCCGCCGACATCGGGGGTGAGGTGCTTCCCTTCAGCGTAAACCGCCTCGACGGCCTTCTGAAGACGTGCCGCCGCTTCCGGTTCCTTTACGTGGTCGAGCATCATCACCGCGCTGAACATGAGAGCCGTGGGGTTGGCCAGGCCCTTGCCCGCGATATCTGGGGCCGAGCCGTGAACGCTTTCAAAGATGGCGCAGTCGGGGCCGATATTGGCGCCGGGTACGATTCCGAGGCCACCGACAAGCCCGGCCGCAAGGTCGCTGATGATGTCGCCATAGAGGTTCGGCAGCAGCAGCACGTCGAACTGCTCGGGGCGGGCCACGAGCTGCATGGAGGCGTTGTCGACAATCAGTTCGTTATAAGTGATCTGCGGGTAGACTTCGGCGATTTCGCGGCAGCACTTCAGGAAGAGGCCGTCGGCCTTCTTCAAAATATTGGCCTTGTGAATGGCCGTCACCTTCTTGCGACCGTGCAGCTTCGCGTAGGCGAAGGCCGCGTTGGCGATCTTGATGGAAGCCGTGCGGGTGATCACCTTGAGCGACGTGACGACGTCGTTCACCACTTCGTGCTCGAGGCCGGAGTACAAATCCTCCGTATTCTCCCGGAAGATGACCATGTCGATCTGGACATCCTGAAAGCGCGTCTTCAGGCCGGGAAGCGTCTTCACGGGACGGATGTTCGCGTAGAGGTCGAAGCGCTTGCGGAGGGCGACATTGACGCTTTGGAAGCCGCCGCCGACGGGCGTGGTGACCGGGCCTTTAAGTCCGAGATGGGTGACCTTGAGCGATTCGACGGCGGCGGGCGGAATGGATTCGCCGGTCTGCCGGATGATGTCGGCGGTCACATCCACGCGGTTCCAATCGATCTTGACGCCGCAAGCATCGATGACGCGAGTGGTGGATTCGGCGACTTCGGGTCCGATGCCGTCGCCCGGGATGAGGGTCACATTATGGGTCACGAATTTCATTATCGCAGTGCGGGCCTCGTTGCAGGCGCGTGGCAAAATAAGAAACGGAGAAAAAAAGAGGCGTGGTGCCCAGGAT
>CAYUZM010000337.1:0-6454 GCA_964449665.1 uncultured Solibacteraceae bacterium | reverse complement strand
GCGTCCATGGGCTTGGAGTTATACAGCTTCCGGAACGCGTCCTCGGCGTCCTTCGTCTTGCCGTCGCTGTAATCGATCAGCGCCCGCAGGTAGTAGGCGTCGTTGTTGTCGGGGCTGAGTTGGAAGATCGCGTTGAGCTCTTCCCGGGCGGTTTTCAGGTCGTTCAGGCCCATCAGCGCCGAAGCGCGAATCAGGTGCCCCGGAATGCTCCGCGGCGCCTGGGCTAGAATCTCCTCGGACATCTGTTTGGCCTTGGGGAACTCGGCCTTCAGCAGGTGAATGCGCGACAGTGCCAGCCGGGGCGGCAGATAGCTTGAGCGCAATTTGATGGCCTCGTCGAGTTGCACGCGCGCCTGGTCCAGCTCGCCCTTCGACATCAGAGCCTCGCCCAGGTTGAAGCGCACCACCGGGTTGTCCGGCATGCGCGCGATGATCGACTGAAATTCCTTGATGGAGGTTTCCACGTCTTCGCGCGAGCCGCCCCGCATGCGGAGGCTGGCCCGAATCGCCTGCGCTTCGGCGTCGTCCTTGTTCTCTTCCACCAACTGGTTGGCCAGCGCGACGGCGTCGGCGCGGCGGCCTTGCAAATTCATTACCTCGACGATGCGCTTCTGGTATTCCTTCTTCTTATCCGGGTGCGTCTTGATTCCCGACTCATATTCGGCAATCGCGGGCTCAAACGCGCCGATGCGGAAGTAGAAATCGCCGGCGATCTTGTGGCCCTCCGGGAAATCTTTCGGGTTTTTCGTGAGCCGCTCGAGCGTCGCCTTCATTTCCGCCTCTTTTTGGGCGCGCAAATAATGGGCCGCCAGTTCGGTGTAGGCGGGGGCCGAGCGGGGGTTGTTATCCACCTTGCTCTTGAGGATCGACTCGGCCTCGGGGATATTTTTCTCCCGGAGGGCGTGCAGATAAAGGAAATCGTAGATCGGGCCGTAAGTCTTGTGCTTGCCCATATAGTCCTTGGCGAGCGCGACCGATTTGGCGCGGTCTTCTCCGCCGTAGAGCGCCTGGACGTAGGCCAGCATCATCGCCGCATCATCGGGCTTCAGCGCCAGGGCTTTCTCGAAATACCCCGAGGCGTCCTTCACCTTGTTCTCGGCCACCAGCTGGTAGCCCTTCATGCGCAAGCCGATGAAAGAATTGGGATTCCGCTTCAACATGCGGTCGGCCAAATCGCTAAAATCGGACAGCAGTTGTTTGAAACGGTTCTTATCAGAAAGATAGATACTCAGATAGAGATCACCGAGACGCGAATGCGCGTCCTCGTTTTCGGGCTGCAATTCGGAGGCGCGCTGCAGCGCCCGCAAGGCTTCGCCGTAGCGGCCCATGCGCAGTTCGGACAACCCCAGCCGGTAGTAGCCTTCCCCATACCGCGCGTCCTTTTGCAGCGCTTTGCGGTAAATGATACTGGCTTCTTTGAACTTGCCTTCTTTGAAATACTTGTTGCCCGCCTCCAGGAGGCGCTTCTTCTGCGTTTCCGGACTGCCGCAGGCCACGACCATGAGGATGGTGGCGGCTGCCAAGAACTTCTTGATGGTCGAATGAGTTGCCCTAAACATAACTTTCCTGCCTAATCAGTTCATCATATCTCCCTCGCACCGGCAATGGGACTACCGGAACGGTCCCTTAGGCCCGGGCGATGGGAAAAGAACAGTACGAAAGAACTATCGGCCGAACCGCCGAAAGACGTTATTCGACCGTGACGTAGGGCACGACCGGCCCTTTGATGGGGCTGCTCACGCCGCCGATGCGGACGGTAACCGGGAGGTCCTGACCTTTCCAGCGCGCACCCGGCACCATGAGGTTGATCTGGTAGAGCCCGATGTAGCCGGGAACGAGGCCGCTCCACTCGACGATCATTTCCGTGCCCCGGATGGTGGGGTCGCCGAAGTAGACTTTCACCTCGTCGGTTACGGCCAGAGGGTCGGCCGGAGAGGGCATGCCGGTGGTGACGCGCCCGCCGGTGGTGGGGCCGAGGCCGATGGCATAGAGCGTCAGCCGTTTATCGCGCTGAGCGGGCCGGTCTTTGCTGACCGGCGTACCGTCCGGGTGCAGAATGGCGGGCAACTGCGACACCGGATCCACGAAGACGGCCGGGGCGTACTTGGTGACGCGCAGGTTCGTGGTCACCGAAGACGTCAGGCGGTTCAGATTGCGAATCACCATGGGATACGTTCCGGGCGCGAGCGTGGGAGGAATTTGCGCGTTGATCTGGCCGTCGGACATGAGCAGCAGGGGCAGCGGCTGGTTATTTAATGTCACGCACGAGTTGCCCAGCACGGTCGGAAGAGGCGTCGAAGAGAAGCTGGCGGCGTCGCCCAGATTGCGCCCGAAAATCGAAAACAGCCCGCCTTGGGCGAACTCCGGCGTGTAGCTGGCCAGGTTGACCGCGCCGCCGGGATTCACCGACGGCCGCGCGGCCTGCGTTGGCGGCGCGAGCGAGACGATGGACAGGCCACTGGTGGTGAGCACGTAGGCGTTTGTTCCCGATGGATCGACGGCCATGGTGCGCCCGTCGATATTGGCCCGCTGGTTGCCGGTGGGTGTCGAGAGGGGGCGTTCGAGAGGCGTCGCGGTCCGCAGCACCGCTCCCGTGTTGACATCCACGATCTCGATGGTTCCATTGTCGGTGATGACGGCGTTGGCGTTGGCAATCGACGGCTGCGCGAAGCGCGCGAACTGCGTCGCGCCAATCGCCGCCACGGCCGCCACCGGCCGCACGACGTCAATTGCGGGCAAACCCGGTCTCGGCGGGGTGCCGGGAGTAGTGCCCGCATTGGAAGTGGGGGTTAACGCCTGATTGAGCACCAGCCCGTTCACCAGAAAATATTGTCCGCGCGGGCCTGCGGCGATCGGGCCGTAATAGCCGGTAATCGGCGTTGTGGTAACCACCTGGCGGCTCTGCACGAAATCGTCGAGGAGTGCGTCGTAGAGATAGGAGAATCCGTTGCCCGCGAGCACGATGCTCATTTCGCCATTGGGACTCGAAGACATCGTCCATGGCGCGGTCAGGACCTGCACGCCTTGAGCGTTGGGCGGTACGACGGCGGTGTTGAACTGCCGCGGCACGGCGTCGCGGCCGACGATGCGCCACAGGGTGCCGTTGCTCATCATGACCAGCGGTCCGCGCTGGGTCGAGGTAATCAGCCGGGGCGTGATTAGGGCTACGTTTGAATTGAAGGGGAGGGCGGGAAAGCGCACGGCGCCGATGACGGCCAGCGCGTCCAGATCGACAATCGAGATCGACTCGCCGCCGGAGTTCGCCACGTAGAGCGTGAGCCCGTCCGGCGACAAGGCGAGCGACCGGGGCAGCTGGCCGACCTTGATCGGCGCCAGCAGGCGCTGCGCCCGCATATCGAACACCTCGACGCGGTTCAGCCCCGAATTGGCGATGTAGAGGCGTTGGCGCGTGACGTCCTGCACCATGTCGGTGAGGCCCTCGGCGGGCGTGAGATTGATGGGGATCTGGAAGATGTTTCCCGTCGAATCCGAGTTCCGGTTGTTCTGATACACGCGCACGGCCGGGGGAATGTTGATTGCTTCCGTGGATTGGACCAGGAACAGGTGGGTCGGCAGTGCGGTGCCGAGCGAGCGCGCCGCGGCGGGATTAAACGTGAAGTTGAGGCCGACGCCGTCGGGCTGCACAGTTGGCCGAACTTGCGGCGCGTTGGCCGTGACGTTCGCCGCGACGTTGCCCGTGCCCGGCAAGGGGATCAGAATTCCTCCGCCGCCGACGATGCCCCCGCCCGGGCCGCCCGGGCCGCCAATTCCAGGCACGGCCGTGGTGACCTCGGCCTGCACGGACGCGGTTGCCGTCATCCGGCCGCGGCCGACGTTTCTCAAAAACGCGGTGCCGGTTCGCTGCGAGGCGTAGACGCCGCATTGGTCGTTCACCAGCAGTTGGACGTTGGAATCGAGCAGTCCGATGGGGTTCTGTGCAGCCGTTCCGATGGGAACGATCAGGAAGCCCGACTCCGACAGAGCGTAAATATTGTTGCCGTCGGCGCTGATCACCATCTGCCCCGCCGCGTTTTCGGGCAATTGGTACGCGGTTTCGATCAACAGGTTGTCGGGGTCATTGACGAGCAACTGGCTCACGTTGGGCCGCGCCGCGGGGGTTTGCACGGGCGCGATATTGAACGCGGTATAGACCCGCCGGCCGTCGGGCGTGAAGACGCTTCCGCCCTGGTTCTGCTGCAGGTTGAAGTTCGCCCCGTTGGGGAACGGATAGTTCGCGTTGGCGGCGTTTTGCTGCGCCAGCACGTTCAGCGTGTTCGCTTCGAGCAGCGACAATCCGGCCATGAATTTCGAGCCATCGGGCGCGACGCTGACCACCGGACTGACACCTGTGAACGTCCGGCTGCGCAACACGACGCCGCTTGCGACTTCATACACGAAAGCGATGCGGCTGTTGGCGTTGGGCAGATTCACGCCCATGATGAAGCGCCCGTCCAGACTCGCCGAGAGAAAGCTGCGCGGAATCAGCGCGGGCCGCCCCAGATTTTGCGGCGGCAGCAACGGATTGGCGGGCGCGGGCGGGGACACCGTTACGGGCGTGATGGCCTGATTCGTGCCGCTTGCGGCCGGGTCGTATACCAGCAGGACGTTGAAGGCGTTCCCGGCGCCGGTGCCGACAGTGGAAATCAGGACTCGTTCGTCGTTGCCCACGGCCACGCCTTCGGGTTTTGCGGGCAGCGAAATGCGCCCGGCGACCTGCAGCCGGTCCGTGCTCACCATGACCAGCGAGGCGGCCCCGTTGCAGACGACGTAGAGCGTGCGCCCGTCGCGCGACAACGCCGCCGATAGCGGCAATTGTTCGACGGCGACCGGATCGAGGAACCGGCGCTGCGGGATGGAGTAGACCTCAACCTGATTGCGCGTGGAATTCACGAGGTAGAGCCGCTGGCGGGGATCGTCGAGCACGAGGTCAGAGGCGCCGCCCGTCACTGCGACGACGGAGCCGAAGGTCGCACCGGAGAGAGAGGAAATACAGCTCGCGAAGAAAAGGAGAACAAACATCAGACTACGAGCGAGCCGCATGAACGATACATCTTAACCCGCCGCGAGCGGCCAAGTTGCGGAGTGTCAAGAAGGTTTAACGATGACAGTTCGCGGGGCCATTTTGCGTATTCTTAAGCAGGCACCCACATTCATGCACCTTCGCCGCGCCAAGATCCGCGTTCTTTGCACCGCTCTTGCAGTCCTTGCCCCCGCCCTGAGCCGAGCGCAGGGTTACGTCAGCACCGTCGCCGGAAACGGCACATTGTCGTACTCAGGAGAAAACATCGCCGCCACGAATGCCGGATTGCTGGGACCGCAAGGGCTCGCATTCGACGGTGAGGGCAACCTTTACATTGCCGATGGCGGCTATCGCATTCGGAGGGTTGATAGCAACGGAACCATCGCCACGGTTGCCGGCGGTAGCCGTCTGGGATTCAGCGGCGACGGCGGACCCGCGACCAGCGCGACACTGCAGAGCGTAGGCATTTATCTGGGCGTCGCGGCCGACGCGGCGGGCAACTTTTACATCGCCGACGTGCAGAACCACCGGATCCGCAAAGTAGACACGAACGGCACGATCACGACGGTGGCCGGCACGGGGCAGGTGATCGGCAGCACGGCGTTGTTCAACCCCAGCGGCGTGGCCGTCGATGGCGCGGGCAATCTCTACATCGCCGATACGAGCAACAGCCGGATTCGCAAGCTCACCCCGGGCGGCGTCTCGACGGTTCTTGCCGGCACGGGCGTGCAAGGCTTCACCGGCGACGGCGGCCCCGGGGCGAGTGCGCAGATCAACCAGCCCCGGGGGATCATGGTGGACGTCTCTGGCAACGTTTACTTTTCGGACATGGGCAACTTCCGCGTGCGGAAGATCGACGCGGCGGGGACGATCACCACCGTGGCTGGAACTTCGAGTCTGGGCTTTGCCGGCGACGGTGGGCCCGCGACGAGCGCCCGGCTGAACACGCCGCTCGGCCTTGCGCTCGATTCGGCCGGGAACCTCTACATCTGCGACAGCGGCAACGACCGCATCCGCAAAGTCGATCCGAACGGCATCATCACGACGGCCGTCGGCAACGGGGCACCAGTGGAAGGCTTCGCGGACGGACGGCTTGCCACGGCCACGCGCTTGGTTGCACCCAAAGACGTGGCGATCGACGCGCAGGGCAACCTGTACTTCTCCGATTTCGGCTTCAACCGGGTGCGCAGAGTTACGCCCAACCCGCCCGCGTTGAGCGTGCTCGGCAACCTGACCGCGCTCTCGTTCGCCGCAACGGCCGGGGCCGCCGCGCCCCCGGTGCAGCGTGTGAACGTCACCAGTTCCGGCGCCGCGCTCGCGATCACTTCGAGCGCCGCTGTGGTGAACGGCGGATCGTGGCTTACGGCCACACTCTCCACCGGCACGACGCCCGCCAGCCTGACAGTTGCGGCGAATCCGGCAGGGCTCGCGGTG
>CAYUZM010000336.1:0-6460 GCA_964449665.1 uncultured Solibacteraceae bacterium | reverse complement strand
CCGTCGAGCGACCCGGCTGGGATGTATTGACTGGTGCGCTTCCGGCCGATGATGCTGACGGCGGCGGCGGTGGTGGTGGGTTCGAGCGTGATTCTATTCGACCCGATCTTCCAGGGCCTGGCGATCGCGCTGATGGCGGGCGAGATTGCGTCGCTGCTGCTATCGCGCGTGACGGTGCCGGTGGTGTATTACGTGGTCAGGCGTCGGCGAGGGTCCGCTTCAGAAACGGCAACCCTTCCCACGCAATCGATTCCGGAGTAGCGGCGAAGTCGCGCCAGATGCAGGCGGGCGCGACGAGCTCGGGGATGCGGAAGCCGAAGCTCTCAATGGAGCAGGTGCCCGCGTAGCCGATCTCCTTCAACGCCGTGAACACGTCGGACCATTCGATGTGGCCGCTGCCGGGGATGCCGCGGTCGTTCTCGCAGGTGTGGACGTGGGTGATCCATTTGCCTGCCGTGTGAATGGCGTAGGCTTGGCTTTTCTCTTCGATGTTGGCGTGAAAGGTGTCGTAGAGAATGCCCACCTTCGGGCTGCCGACGGCTTCGCACATGGCGGCCGCGTCGGCCATGGTGTTCAGGAAAAATGTCTCGAAGCGGTTGAGCGGTTCGACAGCGAGCGTGACGCCGGTGGCATCGAGCGTGGGAACGATGGCCTGGAGCGAGTCGATCTGGCGCTTCCATTCGTCATCGGTGCGGCGGCGTCCGAAGTGTGTGCCGACGGGAGAGAAGAGCGGACCGACCAGCACCTTGCCCCCGGCTTCGGCGCAGCATTGCGCGGCCTGCTTGATGTATGCGATCGCCTTTTCGCGTTCGGCCGCGCCGTCGTGAATGAGGCTGAGTCCGGGCATGGCGGTGCAGGTGAGCACGCCGATGCCCGACACGGCGGCCGCCTTGCGAATCTCGGCGGCCGGGAAATCGTTCCAATCGAAGCGCGCGACTTCGATCATGTCGAAGCCGTGCGCGGCGATCTGCGGAATCAGGTCGAGGTGCGAACGGTCGAAGTGCGCCGTCCAAATCAGGGTATTGGCTCCGAATTTCATGGCCGGTCTACGACGCCACGAAGCGGGCCGAGTCGGGGTTGCCAGGGCCGAAGTGTTTCAGCATGACGAGGTCTTCCACGTCGCTCTCGTTGGTGACCTTTACGCCGTTGGCCGCGGCGGCGGCAGTGACGAAGAGTTCGTCCTTCGTCATTTGGCCGTAGCGGATCATGGAGGGCGATTCGACGGCGTGCTTGCCGATGGAACCGCGGCCCTGCGTGAGTATCAGGCCGTACGCGGCGGCATCCTTCACAACTACGGAGCGGCCCGGCGCGACGGTGAGTTCCTTGGCCGAGTAGTAGCCGGTCGAATAGACGACCCATTTGTCCGAATAACCGGCGTCGGCCATTGCGGCGGTCTCGCCCGCGGGCGTCGGGTGGAAGAGATTGTGCTTCATGAACTCGGGATCGGTGTTGGCGTCCCAATCGAGCATGTCGAGAATGTAGTCGAGATCGTGGTGATGCTGTTCGGGCACGTCTTTGACAAGCAGGTCCCATGGCACAGCACGGCCTTCCACCATCGACTGGTACATGGCGAAGACGTCGGAGTTCACCTGCGGTTCATAGGTGACGAGCGAACCGGGCGCGTGCAGAATGCCAGCGTTGATCTGCCAGCCGGTGCCGGGCTTGAGGCGATACGCGCGGGAGAGATCAAGAATGCCGTTGTCGCCTTCGCTCCAGCGCTCAAGACACTTGCGGATGTCGTTGCGCGTGGTGCCAGGTTCGAGGCCCATGAAGGTATAGGGAAAGTTGTTGCCCTTGAAGTTGTACTGAGGCGGGAAATAGTAGGCCTCGGGCTTGCCCTTCTGGCCGACGCGTTTGGCGAACTCGTCGCTCTGATGCAAGTGGTGAGGGATGGGGCCGAGATTGTCGAAGAACTTGCAGAGCAGGTTCCAACCCCCTTCGCGCGCCATGACATCGGCGCCGACGAACTTGTCACCGGAGGTTTCGATGGCTTCCTTGAGCAGGACGCGCTTGCCGGTGAAGTCGATGTAGGAGAGGCCTTCGTCGTCAGCGGTCAGCGGGCCGTTCGCGGCCTTCGTCGTGGACGAGAACCAGCGTTCGTCGATGCCGCCGCGATGGGCGCCGAGGATATAGAGATCACGCGGATCGAGCTTCAGGCGGCCGCCCGGCATGAGGAACGCGCGAGGAACCCAACAGGGGGCAAGGCGGACAATGCCGTCGCCCGCGGTGAGGGCGTCTTGAATCAGGGATGCGTTGGACACCCTTAGAGTCTATTTCGGAGCGGACGAGCGTTCAACTGGCGTCGGCGTTTTCGCCGAGATTTGCGTGGCCGGTTTCACGCGCACGAGCACGGGTTCCACCGATGCATACATGTTCTGCTGCGGCGAACGCGTCTCGATGCGGGCCGAGAGATAGATGTAACCCTCGGTGGGTTCGGCGTTGGGGAGTGCCCAAAGTCGGAAGGTGGTGCTGTCGCCGTCTTCGTGAATGAGGACGCCGTTCAAGCCGGAGTCGGTCACGCGAACGCGGATGGGGAGATCGGTCACGATGACGGGGACGCGGCCAGCAAAGCCGTTAGCGCGCTCGGCAGCGACGGTGACCTCGGCGGTTTCGCCCGGCGCGAGTTCAACCACCTTGGTCTTGGTGAGAAGACGGACATCGGCGCGGGGCATGAGCGCGATGAGCTTCATGTCGTCATCGGGGTTGGCGCGGTGGGCTATGGCGCGGCCGTTGACCGTGGCCTTGCCGGTGACATCGAAGGCGACGGCGTCCTTGAGTTCGGCATTCTCGTCGGCGGAGAGCAGCAGCGTTGTGTTGTCGAGGCCGGGAGCGATGACGTTCTTTGTAGCCTTGAGTCCGGCGGGGAGCGACGCGAAGCTGACTTCGATAGGAGCGTTGAAGCCTTCACGCTTGAGCGCGGTGACCGTGACGGGGATGGAGCCGCCGCGCGGAACGTTGGGGTTGCGCGGCGAGACGCTGAGTTCGAAATCGGGGCGCGGTTCGCGGATGCTGAGGCGGTAGGCGAAGTCGTCGCCGCCCAGTCCGCGTACGTCGCGAAGGCGGGCGATGTATTCGCCGTCGGCGGGGGCGGTGAAGGTGATGAGGCTGTCTTTGCCGTAGCCGGGGCCGCCGTCGTCGTTGCGGAAGTAGAGGCGGACGAGCGGCAACCCGTTGGGCGAAAACTGCGCGCCCGCCGGATGCATCTGCACCTTGTAGACTGCGCGGTCGATGCCGTGGGCCTCGCTTGAGGTATTGAAGAAAGCCTTGCGCTGCGCGCCGAAGCTTTCCACCGTCATGTCTTCGTCGGGGCCGTCGGGTACTTCGTCGACACGCACGATCTCGTTGCCCACCATGACGAAGTCGCCGGTGGAAAGCGAGTTCCAGCTTTGGATGCGGAGGCCGCGCGTCATGGAGTCGTGATCGCGCAGAACGAGAAAAGTCTCCCAAGTGGCCCGCGCGACAGCCTGTTCAACAGGCTTGCCCGCGGCGTCAAGCACTTCGAGGAGCGAGTCAAGCGGCGAGCCGAGGCGCCGCGCGTTCACTTCGAGGATCACCTGCTGGCCCTTGCGGGCGGTAAATTTGAAGTAGTTCTCTGTAGGCAGATTCGACTTCGCGGCAGCAATGCGGCCGTTGATCGTGACGGGCAGCGCGACGGGCTGCGAGGTCTTGACAGAGAGATTCGCGGCGCTCGACTCGACTTCGGGATCCTCACCCAGCGCGAGCTTCACTTCGTTGAACGCAGGGCCTTTGGGCGTGGTGGGACGCAGTTCTTCGAAGGTTTCGAGACGGCCGGTTGCCGTGGGCTTGGCCGCGAGCGAGGCGGGCATGCCGAGTCCCGAGATGCGGATGCTTGAAGCGGCGTTCTTTCGCAAACCGAGCGGAAAGGCGCTGGTAGCAACGGGGAACTTGCCGGCAAGAATGCGGTAGGTGTTCGTGGCGCGGCCGCTATTTTCAAAGTCGCTGACGCGGACGAAGAAGTTGCCTTCGGTGGGGAACTTGTAAGAGAAGGCTTCGGTGGCGCGTCCACCGTCGTAGCCATATTCGGCGAGCACCTTCATGCCGGAATCGAGAATGCGGATGACGGGTTGCAGCGCGGAACCGGCCATGGCTGCCTGGTTCAGGAAGACGATTTCCTCGCCCGCGCGAGCGTGAATCTTGAAGTGATCGACATCGCCCGCACGCGAGATAGCGCCAGTGAGGACGGCCGGGAGAAACGCTTCGACCGCTTCGTCTGCGGAATCGTTCGGTTCCTTGTCGACGCTTTCGCCATAGTAGGGCTCGACGACGAACGAGCCTTCGGGACTGGTGCCCAGCGGCGTGAGCAGGCGGAACTTCACCGGTCCCACGTTGGTCTCTGGCGCGATGTCGAGTTCGACCGTCACTTGATTGCGCGGCGGCAGCGGACCGACGTCGATCGTAGAGGGCGTGCCATTGGAGCCGAGGCGGATATCGGAGAGGTCGGGGAGCTCTTTCACACGCAGGATGCGGCCTTTGATGCCGGCTTCGCTGAAGTAGATGGCGGAGGCTTTGGCGAGGTTCAGGCCTTCGACGGTGATCTCGGTGGTAGCGCCACGCGCGACACCGCGGGGAGTAACCGTGGTGAGCGTGGGCGGCGTGATGCGCGGGCCGGTGGGGTGATCTTCAGCGAGTACGGTGGCGGCGAGAACAAGCAAAAGGCTGGTGCGATACATGGCGGATTACCTCACTTCGGCGCGGACGGTTTCGAGCGTGTCGCGATAGGTGGCGGCGTCGTACAGGCTGAGCGAGCCGTCAAAGCGGCCCGCGGCGATGGTTTTGCCATCGGGCGAAAAGGCGAGGCCGTAGACCCAGTCGGGTTGGCCGGGAATCAGTTTGATCTCGGTCAGATCGGCGGCGCGGAGTAGCTTAATGGTACGGTCGGCGGCGGCCGAAGCGATAATCTTGCCGTCTGGCGACCAGGCGAGCTTGAGGATCGCGTCTTCGTGGGCCATCAGCGAATTGAGGAGCTTTGGTTCCTTTTCTCCGAGTTCCCAGACGCGGACGGATTTGTCAAGGCCCGCGGCGGCGGCCAGCTTTCCATCGGGCGAAACAGCGACCGTGTTGATGCCGTCAATGGCCTCACTCATCGTGTAGAGGCGTTCGCCCGTTGCCGGGTTCCACACCTTCACGCTGCGGTCGGCGGAGCCTGAGACGAGGCGGCGCCCGTCGGAAGTGAAGGCCAGGGCATAGACGGCATCGATGTGATCTTTGAGCGTGCGGAGTTCCTTGCCGGTCGTGGTGTCCCAAAGCTTGATGAGCTTGTCGTAGCTCGACGTGGCGAGCATCTTGCCGTCTGGCGAGAAGGCGGCCGCATAGATGCAATCATCGTGGCCGTTGAAGGTAACGACGGCTTCGCGGCGCGCGAGGTCCCACAGCTTTACTTCGCCGCCTTTGCCGGGGATGCCGCCGGCGGCGGCGAGCATACGGCCATCGCTCGATACAGCGATGGCGCGCACTGTTTCGGCGTGACCATCGAGCTTGGCGATTGGCTTGCCCGTGCGAACGTCGGCAAGGACCACGGACTTGAACTGCGCGAGCGCCACCTGCGTTCCGTTGGGCAGCCAAGCCATGGCGAATACGCTGGGGCGCACGGCGGTCTTCGGCTGAATATTGGGCGCGGCCTGTTCCGAGCGCGTCTTGCTCATTGCGGAGGACTCTTCGGCGCTGGGAGGTTTCGCGCCGGCATCGATCCAGCGCACGAAGAGGTCGATCTGTCCTTTCGAAAGAAAGCGGCCATCCATCGGCATGACGGGCTGCGTCTCGCCGGTAAGGTATTTGATCAGCAGGCTCTCTGAGGCCTTTCCGGGAACGACGAGAGCGCCGTGGTTGCCCCCTTTGATCAGCTCTTCATAGGATTCGGTGACGAGGTTTCCCATGCGGGCCTTCGCGGTGTGGCAACCCGAGCAGCGCTCTTCGAGGATGGGCGCGATGTCGCGGGCGAAAGTGGGCGCCTGCTGCGCGGGCGAATGCCGCGCGACGGTAGTGGCGAGGGCGAGCGTAAGCAGTGCGGCGCGCATTAGTGGTTGAAGAGAAATTCCTTGCTGGTGAGCATGGCCCACACCATGTCTTCGAGCGCCTGTTTACGGGCGTCCCGGATGGATTCCTGCGAAGCGCCGGGCTTCTCGGCTTCTCGCCGCGCGGCGGTGAGTGCGCCTGCCATCGTGGCGCGCTCGGTCTCAGTAGGATAGCGGCCATACGCCGAGAGCGTGAGATGTTCCACTACGCGCGCATCCGGCAGGCCGAGCTTCTGCAGCAGCGCGAGGTAGCCTTCCGGCGCGCTGAGCTTCTTGTTCAACGTGTCGCCGTTGATGACATGAAGCGCTTGGGCGATGGAGGGGTCCTGGCTGCGTTCACCCGCGTCGCAGATGATGCGCTCGGGGCGGCCGAACGAGCTGAGGAACGGCGATTGCACGCGCACGTCGGGAAGCTGCAGAGCCGGCGT
>CAYUZM010000335.1:0-6461 GCA_964449665.1 uncultured Solibacteraceae bacterium | reverse complement strand
CCCCCTACCGCGCGTCTCAATTGATGAGCGAGGTGAAAGAGATCGTCGACGACGCCCGCGCGCGGGAGCGCAAACCGCGATGACGCCCTTCACCTCGCACGCCCGCACCTCCATCGTCTGCGAGCCAGGCGCGCTCGGCAAATTGGGCGAACTCGCCCGCGCCGCCGGATTCCGCAATGCACTGCTCGTCGCCGACGCGGGCATGGTGAAGGCGGGCTTCGTCGATCGCGCCCTGCGAACGCTCGAAGCCTCCGGCGTCGCCGTCACACCCTGGCACGGCTTCGGCGAAAACCCCGATACCGACGCCGCCGAAGCGGGACGCGCCTTCGCCGCCGAACTGCACGTCGATTCCGTCATCGGTCTCGGCGGTGGCTCCTCGCTCGATGCCGCCAAGGCCGTCAACTTCCTCCTCACCAATGGCGGCGCCATGCAAGACTACTGGGGCTATGGCAAAGCGAAGCATCCCCTCCTGCCCATGATCGCCGTGCCCACCACCACCGGCACCGGCAGCGAAGCGCAAAGCTACGCCGTCATCTCCGACGCCAAGACCCATCGCAAAATGGCCTGCGGCGATCCCACAGCCGCGGTGAAAATTGCCCTGCTCGACGCCGAACTCGCCGCCGGTCAGCCAAGAGGTGTCCTCGCCGCTTCTGCCTACGATGCCGTCGCCCATGCCGTCGAAACCTGGGTCTGCGCGAAAGCGAACGCCATGTCCGATTGCTTCGCCCGCGAAGCATGGCGCCTGCTCAACGAGAACTTCGAACGCGCACTCACCGCGCCCACCGTCGAGACGGCAGGCCGCATGCAGGTGGCCTCCTACTTCGCCGGTGCGGCCATCGAACACTCCATGTTGGGAGCCGCCCATGCCTGTGCCAATCCGTTGACGCAGCGCTACGGCACCACGCACGGCCACGCCCTCGCCATGCTGCTCCCACACGTCGTGCGCTGGAACACCGCCTCGGTGAACGGCCGCTACGCCGACCTCCACGCCGAACTCCCGCTGCGCCTGGAAGAACTGCGCGCCGCCGCCGCGCTCCCTCGATCCCTGAGCGAAGCCGGCATCGAAATGGACGCCCTCGGCGAACTCAGCGAACGCGCCGCCGAACAGTGGACCGGCCAATTCAACCCCCGCAAACTCGACGCGGCCGCCGCCATGGAGTTGTACCTATGCGCCTACTAACCGCCCTGCTCTTCGCCATGCTCGCGAGTGCGCAACCCGCCGCCCAGTCCACCGCGCAACCAAACTCGCGGCCCGGCGCGCAACCCGCCGCCCAGCCCGGCGCGCAACGCACCGCCCAACCGGGCGCCCCGTCCCCCGCCCAACCCGCCACCCAGCCCAACGAGTGGCCCCAGTTCCGCGGCAACCCCGGGCTCACCGGCGTCGCCGCCTCCACCCTCCCCGATACCCTCCGCGTCGTCTGGACCTGGGAAGCCGGCGAATCCATCGAATCCAGCGCCGCCATCTCCGGCGGCACGGTCTACGTCGCCTCGATGGCCGGCGAACTCGCCGCCCTCGACCTCGAAACCGGCAAGCTCAAGTGGCGCTACAAGACCGGCGCCGAAGTCGGTGAATCCTCCCCCGCCGTCGCCGCGGGCGTCGTCTACGTGGGCGATCTCGCGGGCACCGTCCACGCCGTCAACACCGCCGACGGCAAGGCCGTGTGGACCTATAAAACCGGCAGCGAAATCAAATCCTCGCCCGTCGTCAGCGGCGACAAGGTGCTCATCGGAAGCTACGACACGCACCTCTACGCGCTCTCCGTCAAAACCGGTAAGCCCGTCTGGACCTTCCAAAGCACCGCCCAAGTCCACTCCACGCCCGGCATCGCCAACGGCGTCAGCTTCGTCGCCGGATGCGACGAGCTCTTCCACGCCATCCGCGTCACCGACGGCAAAGAGATGTATCAGATCGCTTCCCAGGCCTACACCGGAGCCTCGCCAGCCCTCACGCCCACCATGGCCTTCTTCGGCACCTTCGACAATCAGGTCCTCGGCGTCAGCCTCACGCAGAAGAAGGTTCTCTGGCGCTACGAACATCCCGAGCGCAAGTTCCCCTTCTACGCCTCGCCCGCCGTCTTCGGCAACCGCGTCTATGTCGGCGGGCGCGACAAAATGCTCCACGCTCTCAACGCAAAAACCGGCAAAGCCCTCTGGACCTTCCTCACCAAGGCTCGCGTCGAATCCTCGCCCGTCTACGTCAAAGGCGAGGCTGGAAGCGGCGGCGCAGCCCAGCCTGACCGCGTGTTCTTCGGCTCCAACGACGGCCGCATCTATGGACTCGACGCCGTCACCGGCAAGAAGCTCTGGGAGTTCGAAGCGGGCACCGGCCTAAGCGCCTCGCCCGCCGTCGCCGCCGGGAAATTGATCATCGGCAGCCAGGACGGCAAGCTCTACGCCTTCGGCAAATAGCGCGCCGAATCGTACGAATTCCACCCCGAATTTCACCCCGCAGAGGAACTTTTGCCCTCGCCATCCGTCTTAGCTCGGCATGATGTCGAATCTCGGCCAAGTCCTGCGCTCGCTCCTGCGCGCCCCCATGTTCACCGCTTTCGCCGTGGCCGCCATTGCCCTCGGCATCGGCGCGAACACCGCCATCTTCAGCGTCTTCCAAGCCGTGCTCGTGAAGCCCCTCCCCTTCGCTGACCCGGACCGCCTCGTTCTGGTCTGGGAAGACTCCTCCCACATCGGCTTCGCGCAAAACACCCCCGCGCCCGCCAACTACTGGGATTGGAAACAGCAGAACACCGTCTTCAGCGGCATGGCCGCCTCACAAGGTTGCGGCGGCGTCATGGCCGGACAGCCGCCGGAAGAGTTCCTCGCCCGTTGCGTCACGCCCGACTTCTTCCAGGTACTCGGCGTCAAGCCCGCCCTCGGCCGCGAGTTCCGCGACGAAGACACCCGCATCGATCCTCCGCGCGCCATCATCCTCACCGATGCCCTCTGGCACCGCCGTTTCAACGCCGACCCCGCCATCGTCGGCCGCGAAATCACCGTCGCCGGGGCGCGCATGGAAGTCGTCGGCGTCATGCCGCCCTCCATGCGCTTTCCCGACCGCCTCACGGAAGCCTACATGCCTGCGCCCATCCACTCACCGCGCTGGCAGCGCCGCGGCTCGCACTTCATCATGGTCATCGCCCGCCTGAAAGACGGCGTCACAGTCGAACGCGCTCAATCCGAAATGTCCGCCATCGCCGCGCGGCTCGAACGCACCTACCCCGACTCGAATACTAAGATCGGCGCCGTCGTCGTCCCCTTCCATAAACAGGCCGCCGGTGACACCGCGCCCCTCCTGCGCACGCTCTTCTTCGCCGCCGCCGTGCTCTTGCTCATCGCCTGCGCCAACGTCGCCAACCTTATGCTCACCCGCGCTTCCGGCCGCCAGCGCGAGTTCGCCATCCGCCTCGCCCTCGGCGCGGGCGGTGGTGCCTTGATCAAACAGGTCATGGCCGAAGCCGTCGTCCTCGCCACCGCGGGATGCCTCATCGGCATGGCCCTTGCCTACGGCTCGCTCCAATTTCTGGGCGACCTCGTTCCCGCCGGAATGCGCGGCCTCATGGTGCCCGTGCTCGACTCGAGCGTAGCCCTCTTCGCCGTTGCCGTCTCGCTCGCCACCGCCGCCGCCATCGCCATCCTGCCCGCCCTCCGCATCCTGCGCGGCAACGTCGCCGGCGCCCTTCAGCACGGCGAACGCACCGGAGCCTCCCGCGCCTCTACTCGCACCCGCGGCGCACTCGTCGTGGTCGAAGTGGCGCTCTCCGTCCTGCTCGTCACCGTCGGCGCGCTCCTCGTGCAACGCATGGTCTCCCTGCGAAGTGAATCGCTCGGCTTCCGCTCCGAACAGTTGCTCACTCTCCGCACGCGCCTGCCCAGTCCCCGCTATGACGAACACCTGAAGCGCCAGCAATACTACGACGCCGTCGTCGCCCGCGTGCGCACCCTCCCCGGCGTCATGGAAGCCGGCTTTGCCTCGACGCTTCCCTTCCTGTCCTACGGCAACACCTCCGTCTTCCAAGTCGAAGGCGTCGTCTTCGGCCCCGGTGACGAAAACGACGCCCTCACCCGCGTCGTCACTCCCGGCTACCTCCGCGCCATGCAGCCGCAACTGCTCGCCGGCCGCCTGCTCGCCGATGCCGACGACGCCAACGCCGCCCCCGCCGTCGTCATCAACGAAACCTTCTCCAAGCGCTTCTACAAATCCCCGCAAGACGCCGTGGGCCGCAAGATTCAAGCCGATGGCACCGGGCCCCAAACCCCCTGGCGCACCATCGTCGGCGTCGTCCGCGATATGAAGGAACGCGGCTACGACTACGCCTCCAAGGTCGGTGTCTACCTGCCCACTAAACAGGACAGCGGCTGGACGCCCCAACACCTCGTCGTGCGCGTGCAAGGCGATGCATCCAGCCTTGTCCGCCCCGTCAGCGCCGCCATCCACGAAGTCGATCCCGAACTCGCCGTCGCCCAGGTGCGCACCATGGATGCCATCTTGGACGAGGTCGTCTCCGAGCGCAAACAACACCAGTCGCTTTCGGTCGTCTTCGCGGGCATCGCCGTGACGCTCGCCGCCCTCGGCATCTTCGCCGTCCTCTCGTTCAACGTACTCCTGCGCACCCGCGAACTCGGCGTCCGCATCGCCGTCGGCGCGCAACCGGCCTCCATCGCCGAACTGGTCATCCGCAACGGAGTCGCCATGACTGCTCTCGGTATCCTCCTCGGCGTCGCGGCCTCCGAAGCTGCCGCGCGCGTCCTCCGCTCGCTGCTCGACCGCGTGCCTGCAACCTCGCCCTGGTTGCTCGCCGGCGTTGCCGCGTTCTTCCTCGCCGTCAGCGCCGCCGCGTCCCTGTGGCCCGCCCTGCGCGCCATGCGCATCGATCCCATGCGTGTCCTTCGCGACGAATAGCCGCCTGACAACCACGTCGACGTCGCGCGCACGACCACCGCCCTACAACCACTTCGGCGTCGCCGGCGCCACCGCCCTACAACCACTTCGGCGTCGCCGGAACCACCGCCGCCAAATTCAGCCGGTCCAGCAACGGCGCCAACTCCACGGAATCGTGTAACAGCGCGCGGTGCTGCGGCTTCAAAAATCCCTCGTCCACCGCATGGTCGAGTTGCGCCAAAAACCCATCGAAAAACCGGTTCAGGTTCCAAATACCCACCGGCTTTGCATGAATCTGCAACTGCGCCCAACTGAGCGCCTCGCACAACTCATCGAACGTCCCGTAGCCGCCCGGCATCGTAAGAAACGCATCGCACAACTCCGTCATCAGCGCCTTGCGCTCGTGCATCGAGCCCACAATCCGCAGGTCCGCCAGTCCGCGATGCGCCGCTTCGTTCTCCAGATATCCGGATGGAATCACGCCCGTCACTTCGCCGCCATGAGCCATCACCGCGTTCGCCAGCGCGCCCATCGTGCCGCGATCCGAGCCGCCATAAATCAGCCGGATCTTCCGCCGCGCCAACTCCGCCCCCAGCGCGGCCGCCGAATCCAAGTAGATAGGCGAAGCCCCGGCGTTCGACCCACAGTAGACACACAGCGCGGAAAGCATACCCGATAGGGTAGCCCTGCTCTGCCGCCGGATGTAGCATTGTGGACATGAACCGCCGAGCATTTCTTCCCGCCCTTGCCGCCGCCCCGCTCCTCGCCCAAACCGCAACCAACCAACAGGCCAAACGCAAAGGCCGCTTGAAGCAAGGCGTCACCCGAGGCTGCTTCCGCGGCGCCAACTTCTCGCTCGACGAAATGGCCCGCCACGCCGCACGCCTCGGAGCCACCGGCTTCGACCTCATCGGCGAGGCCGACTGGCCCACGCTCAAAAAACACGGCCTCGTCCCCACCATGGCCCCCGGCGCGGGAACGATCAAAGACGCGCTCAACCGCAAAGAGGCCCACACCAAGCTCGAAGCCGACATGCGCTCCAACCTTGATAAAGCCGCAGCCAACGGCGTGCCCAACGTCATCACCTTCTCCGGCAACCGTGCCGGAATGAGCGACGCCGAAGCCCTCGATAACTGCGCCCTCTTCCTCAACAAAGTGAAGGCGCATGCCGAAGACAAGGGCGTCACCATCTGCATGGAGTATCTGAACTCGAAGGTGAATCACGCCGACTATCAATTCGACAACATCGCCTTCGGCGCCGAACTCTGCAAACGCGTCAACTCCCCGCGCGTGAAAATTCTCTACGACATCTATCACGCGCAGATCATGGAAGGCGACATCATCCGCACCATCCGCACCCACTTCGGCATCATGGCCCACTTCCACACGGCGGGAAATCCGGGGCGGCATGAGTTCGACGACACGCAGGAGTCCAACTATCGCGGCATCGCGCAGGCCATTTTCGATCTCGGCTTCACCGGCTGGCTCACGCACGAATATTCGCCGCTGAAGGACGCGCTCCCCTCGCCCGACCAGGCCCTCACCATCTGCGACGTCTAACCGCGCCCCTGCGCCCCCAATTTCC
>CAYUZM010000334.1:0-6471 GCA_964449665.1 uncultured Solibacteraceae bacterium | reverse complement strand
CATCGATATTTACCGCGCTGTCGCGGGAGGCGTAACAACGGCGAACATACTGCATGGCAGCGCCAATTCGATTGGTGGTAAGTGTTCTGTTATTAAACTGCGCTGGGGAAAAGACGCACACGGCTTGTTGTTTGAAGGAGCAAAGCCGGGAATTAAGTTCGCATTAGGGGAGAATCCAAAGCGGCGGGGAAGCGCGCCTTCCTTTGGCGCGACGGTACTGCGCTATCCGGCAACGCGCATGGGCGTGGAGGATGTGATTCGCGAGGCGTTCACCGATGCGAGGCGCTATCAGGCGGAGTGGAAGGCCTACGAGGTGAAGAAGAGCAAGGGCGAGCGGGCGCTACCGCCGCGCCGCGATTTGAAGTTGGAGCCATTGGTGGAGGTTCTGGAGGACAAGCGCTTCGTGCACGCGCACTGCTACCGGGCCGATGAAATTCTCATGCTGCTGCGGCTGGCCGATGAGTTCGGCTTTAAGATCCGCACGTTGCAGCACGTGTTGGAAGGCTACAAGGTGGCCAACGAGATTGCGGCGCACGGAGCGGGCGCTTCGACGTTCAGCGATTGGTGGTCGTATAAAGTCGAGGCTTACGACGCGATTCCTTTTAATGCGGCGTTGATGCACAAGCGGGGGGTGCTGGTGTCTTTGAACTCCGACTCGGCGGAGTTGATGCGGCATTTGAATCAGGAAGCAGCCAAGGCGATCAAGTACGGTGGATTGACAGAAGATGAAGCGTTGGCAATGGTGACGATCAATCCGGCGAAGCAACTGGCGATTGATGCGCGGGTAGGTTCGATTGAGGTGGGCAAGGATGCAGATTTGGCGCTATTCGATCAGCATCCGCTTTCGAATTACAGCAAGGTAGAGAAGGTATTTGTGGACGGTGAGTTGACATTCGACCGGCAGCGTGACGAGCAGGAGCGCATGAAGACACAGTTGCGGAAGAAGGCGTTGGAAGAAAAACAGAAGAAAGCGGTAACGCCGCGGAGGCCCGTATGAAGCTCTGGATACTGCTGGCCGCGGCGGCGGTGTTGGCTTTCGCGCAGGACTCGATTCTGATTCGCAACGCGACGATTCATCCTATTTCCGGGCAGGATATTACGAACGGATCGGTGCTGATACAGGGCGGGAAGATCGCCGGAGTGGGGGTGAAGTTAGCCGCGCCGAAAGGGGCAACGGTAATCGACGCCAAGGGAATGCACCTGTATCCGGGCATGATCGATTCGGCGACGGCGATTGGATTAAGTGAGATTAGCGCCGTGCGGGAGACAAATGACACGAACGAGTTGGGCGACTTTAATCCGCAATTGCGCGCATTGATTGCGGTAAATCCGGAGAGCGAGCACATTGGGGTTAGTCGTGTAAACGGAATTACTTCGGTCGTAACACTGCCCGCGGGTGGAGTTATCTCCGGTCAAGGAGCATTAATTCATCTAGCCGGCTGGACGTGGGAGGAGATGAACGTCAAAAGTGATACTGGCGTGCGGTTAAACTATCCGGTTGTCCCGGAAACGAGCGGCGAGTTCTTCAACCGCCAGGCCGTGCGGTATGAGGACGCCAAGCGTGCGTATGACCAGCAGGTGGAGAAGCTGCGTTTATTCTTCGAAGATGCGCGGCGGTATGAGAAAGCCAAGGCGGCGGGTGGAGCTCGTTTCAGGATGGACCCGAAGTTAGAGGCGATGCTGCCTGTATTGAACGGGCAGCGTCCGCTGATGGTGGTTGCGGTACGCGAGAAGACGATTCTGGAGGCGATTGGATTTGCGCGGCGGGAGCGCCTGCGGATTGTCCTGGCGGGCGTTCGAGAGCCGGGAAAAGCCGTGGCGGAGATTGTGAAAGATAAGATTCCGGTGATCCTGCCGGAGACGCATGCGCTGCCGTTGGACGAAGACGACGGCTATGACAGTCAATACACGTTACCGGCGGAGTTGCACAAAGCGGGAGTCAAGTTCGCGTTCGGGAGTTTCGATACACAGTTTGTGCGGAACCTGCCCTATCAGGCGGCCGCCGCCGTTGCGTTTGGGCTGCCGAAGGAGGCCGCGCTGAAGTCTGTAACGGTGAATGCGGCGGAGATTTGGGGGCTGGGCAATCAGCTGGGAACGATCGAGGAGGGCAAGATCGCGGACCTGATTTTGACCGATGGCGATCCGCTGGAGGCGCGCACGCAGATCAGGCAGATGTTCATTCAGGGCAAGCCGGTGAGCCTGGAGAACAAGCATACGAAACTGTACGAGAAGTATTCCAAGCGGCCGCAATGAGCGGGGCGGCGAGAGATCAGATGGAGCGCAGGGCGAGGGTGTTTCGGGGTGCGAGGGTGCGATTCGGCACGAGGATGCGTCGCGGCGCGATGCTAGCAGATATAGCCGCGCCAGGTGCGGCCTTTGCCGTCGCGGAGCAAAACGCCGAAGTCGTCCGAGTAACCGCTGATGTCGTTGCCTTTATCATCCCGGAAGCGGTAGCGCAGGGATTCGCCGCCATGGGTATCGACGGTGCCTTGCCAGACCGTGCCGTCTTCGTCGCGAAGGCGAATGAAGTCGCCATCGCCGAACCCGCTCACGGTATTTCCCGCGCTCTGCAAATGGTAGAAGCCGGCGGGCAATCGCTTCCCGCCTCTCCTCCGCCGGTAGATCATGCACCCTATTATGGGCGTGAGAGCGGTGCTGGTCCCTCAGTGAGAACGCTTAGCGGTGCGGCGAAAACACCCCAAGGTCGGAATGGCTGGGGGGCCTGCGGGCCGTGCTGGGGCGTGGCGTACGGACCGCACCGGGGCCTGACGTATGGCCCGTACCGGGGAGTGAATTAACATGCGGGTTGTGGTGCAGCGGGTGTCGGAGGCGTGGGTGAAGGTGGATGGCGTAACGGTGGGTTCGATTGGAACCGGACTGCTTGTGCTGGCCGGTATTGGCGCCGGGGACACGAGGGAGCAGGCGGACTATCTTGCGCGTAAGATCGGGGCGCTGCGCGTCTTTCCGAACAGTGAACAGAAGATGGATTTGGATGTACGGCAAGTGGGCGGCGCGGTGCTTGTGGTGTCGCAATTCACGCTGTGGGGCGATGTCAGGAAGGGTAACCGGCCCTCGTTTGACAGGGCCGCGCCGCCGGAGTTTGCGCGGGAGTTATACGAGTATTTTGTAGAGAGCGTGAGGGGAGCCGGGATTAGTGTGGAAACTGGGGTATTTCAAGCATCGATGGAAGTGGGGTTGGTGAATCAAGGTCCGGTGACGATACTGTTGGACACAGAGCGTAACTTTTGAATAGTAATTTTTGTTACAGTAGGATAGAATCTTCGACTGAGGTTATCCATGGCTCGACCAACACAACTTATCAATGATCCGAACCTATTGGCGGCTGCCCTTGAAGGGTTGTTGCTCCAAAAGGACCGGCTCGAAGATCAGATCCGGCAGTTGCGTGGACTCCTTGGCAAGAAATCGCCTGGCCGTCCCGCTAAGTCGGCCAGCGCCGCAGCGCCCACGGAAGAGAAGCCGAAGCGCCGCCGCAAGATGAGCGCCGCCGCGCGGAAGCGCATCGCCGAAGCGCAGAAGAAGCGCTGGAGCGAATACCGGAAGCAGCAGAAGTCCGAGGGCTAGAGGCCGGCACGCGAACCGCGGCAAGAGGCGAAGGTGGGCGAGGGGAACTTGCCTTGTCCATAAGCCTCGGCTAGGCTCGTGGTGGGAACCATGAGCGACTTAAGCCGGATTGGCGTGGCGATTGACGCCAGCCTGTTGGAGAAATTCGATCAACTGATTTCGGGGCGGGGATACACGAATCGCTCCGAAGCGTTTCGAGACCTGATACGGGACGAGCTGATCCGCCAGGATTGGGAAAGCCCGGAGGCGCAGGTGGTGGGTACCGTTACGCTGGTGTACGACCACCATGTGCGCCAGCTCAGCGAGCGGCTGACGAACCTGCAGCACGACCACCACCACAACATCCTCTCCACTCTGCACGTGCACCTGGACCATGACAATTGTCTGGAGGTGCTGATCGTGAAGGGCAAATCGGCCGCTGTGCGCAAGATCGCCGATGCTCTGATCGCGACCAAAGGTGTGAAGCACGGGCGGCTGACGATCACGACCACGGGGGCGGGGCTTTGATCGTAGGCACGGGCGTGGACTTGGCCGAGGTGGAGAGGATTCAGCATTCCATCGAGCGGTATGGCGAGCGGTTCGTGAAGCGTGTCTACACGCCCGGTGAGATTGCGTACGTGGAGCGCAAGGCCAACAAGTATGAGCGCTACGCGGCGCGCTTTGCGGCCAAGGAAGCGGGCATGAAGGCGATTGGGACGGGGTGGCGGCGGGGTGTGCGCTGGCAGGATTTCGAGGTGGCGAATCTACCTTCGGGAAAGCCGACGCTGCGGTTGCATGGCGTTGCGGCCGAGGTGGCGGCGAAGCTGGGGGTGAAACACATCTCGCTTTCGATGACGCACACGGCGCAGCAGGGGATGGCGTTCGTGATCCTGGAAGATTAGGCTGTCATCGCGCGGCACACGCGGCCCCGGCGCGAGGAGGATTTGTCCGTGCGGCACTTACGCGCAGGCGGTTTTTACGCGCGAGCGGCTTTTTGCGTGGGGGAGACGGCGCGAAGCTGGGCGTCTTCGAGCTGTTTGGTTTCCTGGTAGGTGAAGATCATGCGGTGAATGACGGTGATATTGCCGAGTACCGCGATGACCCAGAGCACGGCGGGAATGCGATTGAACAAGGCGGCGATGATGAGCAGAACAACGCGTTCGGGCCGTTCGAGGAAGCCCACTTTGCACTTGGGAATTGTGTTCTCGGCGCGCGAACGGGTGTAGCTGATCATCACCGAAGCCGTCATGACGATGGCGGTGAGCACGACGTAAAAAGGCCGGTTGATATTGGCGTAGTAGACGAGCAGGCCCATGAGGAGGCCGAGGTCGGAGTAGCGGTCGATTACGGAATCGAAAAAGCCGCCGAAGCGGGTGACTTGGTTGGTTTCGCGGGCAGCGCGGCCGTCGACCATGTCAAAGATGGCCGCGCCCGTAATGACCCAACCGGCCGCGAAGAAGCGCCCCTGGGCGAGCATGACGGCGCCGGCGATATTGATGACCAGGCCGATCAGGGTGAGGGCGTTGGGGTGGATTCCGAGGATGGTGAGCAATCGGACGATCATGACGACCACCTTGTTGCACGTGGTACCGATCATGCTGGTGAACGTCATGGTTTGCCTTTTTCCTGCTCAGTCTACCTGAATGTCAAACCTGGTCGTGGATGGTGACGAGCTTGAGAATTTCGAACTCTTTGGCCCCACCCGGAATGACGATTTTAACAGTGTCGCCGACTTCCTTGCCCAGCAGGCCTTTGCCGATGGGCGAGGTTGTGGAGATGCGCCCGGTGGCCACGTCGGCTTCTTCGCTGGTGACCAGTTTATAGAGGAGTTCCTCGTCCTTTTTGAGATCGAGGACGGTGACTTCCGAGCCCAGGCCGACCTTGTCGCGCGGAATGCGGTTCATGTCGATCATGGAGAAGTGGCGCAGGCGTCCCTTGATCTGGGAGAGGCGGGAATCGACGTAGCGCTGCCGCTCTTTGGCGGCCGAGTATTCGGCATTCTCGCTCAGATCGCCGTATGCACGGGCACGGGCGATCTCCCTGGGGAGTTCGACGTGCAGTTCATATTCGAGAGCGGCGACCTCTTCCTGCAACTTCTTTTTGAGATCTTCCATGGGGGGCGGGCTGATTTTCCGACCCCCCCATTATACGACGGCGGGGATGGGGCGTCACTCAATGGGCAAGTTGGCCGTTTTGCTGGTGACATCGCCCATCTGGATGACCAGCGGCTGAAGGCCGGAGGGGGTGTCGTCAGGGACGCGGACGTTGATCTGGTAGAGGCCGACGATGCCGGGCGCGAGGCCGCTGAAGACGACCTCGGCGGAACGTCCGCCGATGGTGACAACAGGGATGGCGGTGGTGCGGGCGAGCGGGTCGGCTGGGGAGGGCTCACCGCTGGGTGGGGTATTGTCGACAGCGCCGAGGCCGTTGCAGTAGATCTGGATGAACTGGCCCTTCTTGGCTTTGTTGGCATCGTAGACAAGGGCAAAGTTGGAGTCGAGCGCGGCGGCGAGGCGGCGGCCGGTGCCGGGGTCTGTGAACTCGAAGGCGTTCGGGAAGACGTTGTTGAGAGGAACGTTGTAGAGCGGTGAGGAG
Source organism: uncultured Solibacteraceae bacterium (assembly GCA_964449665.1). GTDB lineage: Bacteria > Acidobacteriota > Terriglobia > Bryobacterales > Bryobacteraceae > JAFLBB01. The sequence goes on along the minus strand of CAYUZM010000334.1, from coordinate 315 downwards.
TAGTCGCCGATGGAGACCTTCATCTGCGCGGAGTTCAGACCTTTCAGTTCCCAGGGAATTTGCACGTTGATCTGGGTGGGGCTGACGAAGTGGAGGCGGCCGGGGAGGCTGAGCTGGCGGCTGGGGACGTCGAAGCTGACGCTGAAGCCGGCGAGGGAAAGCGGGAGCGAGGCGGTGACGCCGGCGCGGGTGACGTCGCTGAAGTTCTGGCCAAAGATGGAGATGTAGCTGCCGGGGGCCATGCCGCGGCCGAAGGTTCCAGAGGCTTCGTCGACAACCCCGGCGGCACGGGAGACCGGGCGCAGGCGGGGCCGG
>CAYUZM010000333.1:3295-6478 GCA_964449665.1 uncultured Solibacteraceae bacterium | reverse complement strand
CGGCCCCCGGGCCTCCCCCGGCGGACCCCGCGGGCCCCACGACGCCGCCCTCATCGAAACCGCCCTCCCCGAACTGAGCGAAGGGTGCGGCGTCGACCCCAGCCGCTCTCAACTCGACCGCCCCTTTCGCATCAGCCACGCCGGCCAGCACATGGGTCGCCTCATGCTCGTCGCTCCCTTCCTCTTCCGCATCGACGAAGCCATCGAAGCCGCCCCCGACGGCGTCGAAGCCGAAGAGGCCCTCTGGTTTCCCCTCTCCGTCGTTCGCGATGCCGCCAGCCACCTAGCCGACGCCGTCCCCAACCTCCCCGGCGGCCGCAAAATGCCCGGCATTCCCCTGCACGGGGTCCCGCTCTGGGGCTTCACCTACCGCGTTCTCTGCGAATGGTTGGAACTTCCCGCTCCCCCCGGTATATGATCGCCTCGTGAACCTCTCCCGCCGAGCCCTCTTCTCCGCCGCCGCCGCGCCCCTTCTGCAAACCGCTCAGGCCCAGCGCAACCGCCGCGGCAAGCGCACCAACGTCGTCATGTTCATGACCGACGACCACGGCGCATGGGCCACCAGCGTCTACGGCTGCTCGCAGATGAAGACGCCCAATCTGCAAAAGCTCGCCGACGGCGGCGCCAGGTTCGACCGCGCCTTCGCCTGCACACCCGTCTGCTCGCCCAGCCGCGCCACCTACATGACCGGCGTCATTCCCAGCGTCCACAGCGTGCAGGACTGGCTTCGCCCCGAAGATAGCTTCGGCCTCAAGACGCGCCGCTGGCTCGACGGCCACGCCACCTACGCCGAAGCCCTCGCCGATGCCAGCTACACCCTCGGCATGACCGGCAAGTGGCACATGGGCGACGACGACCGCGCGCAAAAAGGCTTCACCTACTGGGCCACCATCCCCGGCGGCGGCGGCCCCTACCGCAATGTCGAGTTCATCAAAAACGGTCAAACCACTCCGAAACAGGACTTCAAAACCGACGCCGTCGGCGACTTCGCCCTCGAGTTCCTCGACCAGCAAAAGGACCGCGACAACCCCTTCTACCTGCTCGTCCCTTTTTACGCCCCGCACACGCCCTTCGATTCCCAGCCGGAAAAATACCGCGCCCCGTATGAAGGCAGCGATTTCGCGTGCTTCCCCCGCGGCGACGCTCATCCCTGGCAGCAAAGCAATCTCCGCGCCCATCACAACAACACAAGAAGCATGCAGGCCTACTCGGCGTTGATCACCGCCGCCGATGCCAACGTCGGCCGCGTGCTCGACAAACTCCAGGAACTCGGCAAACGCGACGACACCCTCGTCATCTTCACCGCCGACCAGGGCTACAACTCGGGCCAGCACGGCGTCTGGGGCAAAGGCAACGGAACCTGGCCCTTCAATATGTATGAGGAGTCCATCCGCGTGCCGATGATCTGGAACCATCCCGGCCAGATCCGCCCCCGCCAAACCGTGCGCGAAATGGTCTCCAGCTACGACTACTTCCCCACCATCCTCGACTACCTCGGCGTAAAGCCGTCCGCCTCCGCCCGCTCGCACCGCATGGGCCGCAGCTACGCGGGCCTGCTCCGCGGCCGCCGTCCACGCTCCTGGGAAAACCGCCTCTTCTTCGAATACTCGTTCGTCCGCGGCGTCCGCACCGAAACGCTCAAATACGTCGAACGTACGAAGGATTGGCCCAGCGAGCTGTTCGACCTCGAAGCCGATCCCGGCGAAACCACCAACCGTATCGACGACCCCGCCTACGCCCAGCGTCTTGCCACCCTGCGCAAGGAAATGAGCGAATGGTTCACCAAAGCCGGCGCCCCGCCCCTCGAAGACTGGCGCGGCACGACGAAACAGGTGCTCAGCGAATACAAGCGATAGCGATGTTACGATGAAGGCGAAGGGAGCGGAACGTGACGGATCGTGATTCTACAGTAGCCAAAGATCAAACGAAACATTCCGAAACCCAACCGGGGCCCCGCCAGGACCTCTACCGGGATCTCTTTGAATCCACCGGCAATCGTGCGAAGGTGAACCCACTCGACCTGCGTCAACCATCGCTACTTCGTTGGGTTCCGACTCGCGCGAGCCAAAATACTGAATAACCCCCGGTCGAATGCGCGGACGAATCGATGCCTAACTGGAACGAAGTTCGTCGCGAAATTGACTCGGTCGAGTCGGCCGGCGACGTCGTCCGTCGAAAATACCTTCGGCTGCTTCACGAACACACGGGCCGCAACGTCATTGCATACTATTCGGCCTTCCTTTCGAAACCCGGCTTAGTGGGAATTGAGATAAGCGACGAAGACAAGAATGGGTTCATGACGGCGGTCCATGGTCTCGACAAGTCCAAGGGCCTTGATTTGCTGCTCCACACGCCGGGTGGAGACATTGCGGCTACTCAATCGATCGTTCATTACCTGCAGTCGATTTTCGGTACGAATATGCGGGCAGTCATCCCGCAGATTGCGATGTCGGCGGGAACGATGATCGCCTGCTCTTGCCGTGAAATCGTCATGGGAAAACAATCGAATCTTGGGCCTATTGATCCGCATCTCGCGGGCGTTCCGGCTTACGGCGTATTGGACGAGTTTGACCGCGCAGTCGAGCAATGCAGGGAGGACCCCGCCAAGCTTGCAATGTGGAGGGAGATCATCGGCAAGTATCACCCAACGTTTCTTGGACAGTGTGAACAGGCCATCGATTGGGCCAATGCCTTCGTCAAAGATCAGTTGGCGCGAGTGATGTTTGCGGGTGAAGAAAACGCAGATGCTCGCGCGGCCGACGTCGTGGACGCGTTCAGCAACTACTGGGACAATAAAACGCACGCCCGGCACATCCACGCAGAAGAGTGCCGAAAGCACGGGCTCAAAGTCTCCATGATGGAAGACGATCCTGTGTTTCAAGACCTCGTCCTCACAGTGCATCATTGCTACATGACGGCGCTCACGAATACCAATGCCCTGAAGGGTTTCGAGAACCACCAGGGTGGAGCCTTGTTCCGCTTCCAGGCGGGATGAATGCCGGAATGGCCGGATCAACATGACCCCGAACTCGAAGCGAGCTGAAAAGAAGCGGAACAAGCGCGCCAACTCCCGTGCCAGCGATCAGCGCGAGCCTTCGGATAACGAGGCAGGTGAAGCGTGCGCGCCTCCCCCGTTCGCCGATCACATCGGAATATGCCACTTGGGCGAAGCGGACCTGTCCT
>CAYUZM010000333.1:0-3285 GCA_964449665.1 uncultured Solibacteraceae bacterium | reverse complement strand
AAACGGCTCGGCCCTCGCGGTTGACGGAGATGCTCTACGGCCCGTTGCGTCGCAAAGCGTAATTCCGGCGCTGAGCGCTTCCCACCCCCCACGGCTCCCATACAATAGTGAGTCCATGGCACGCGAATACAGCTTGGTGCCGCGCAAGGTCGCGCGGATTGAAACAAAGTACCGGAAAATCGCCACCGATCTCCCGGCCCCCGGATCCGTCCCCATCCTCGAAAAGCTCCAGGCCTTTGAGCCGGTCGCCATGCGCGGCCAGCCCCCCATCGTGTGGGACCGCGCCGAAGGCTTCCAGGTCTACGACGCCTGGGGCAACTGCTGGATCGACTGGTCGAGCGGCGTTCTCATCACCAACGCCGGCCACGGCCGCCAGGAGATCGTCGACGCCGTCGTCGCCATGGCCCAGCGCAAGCTGCTCACCACCTACTGCTTCCCCACCGAAATCCGCATGAAGCTGGTGGAAAAACTCGCCACCATGTTTGGCGAAGACGACCGCAAGGTCTTCCTCCTCACCACCGGTTCGGAAGCCGTCGAATGCGCCATAAAGCTCTGCCGCACCCACGCCTATAAGGTCGGCGGCCGCACCAAGAACGTCATCGTCAGCTTCGACAAAGCCTTCCACGGCCGCACTCTTGGTTCCCAACAGGCCGGCGGCATCCCCTCCCTCAAAGAGTGGATCGGCAACCTCGACCCCGGCTTCGTCCAGGTCCCCTTCCCGGACGGCTTCCGCACCAAAGACGTCACCTTCGACGGCTTCCTCCGCGCACTCGAAGAAGCGGGCGTTCCCGGCCGCAACGTCGCCGGCGTCATGCTCGAAACCTACCAGGGCGGCAGCGCCAGCTTCGCGCCCGTCGAATACATGCAGAAGCTCCGCGATTGGTGCACCGGCCACCAGGCCCTGCTCGTTTGCGACGAGGTCCAGGCCGGCTTCGGCCGCACGGGCAAACTCGCCGGCTACCAGCACTACGGCATCGTCCCCGACCTCTCCACATGGGGCAAAGGCATCTCCAGCTCCCTCCCGCTCTCCTGTGTCATCGGCCGCGCGGATGTCATGGACCTCCACCCCGCCGGCAGCATGACCTCCACCCACACCGGCACCCCGCTCTGCGCCGCTGCCGCACTGGCAACCCTCGAACTGATCGAACGCGAAGGCCTGGTCGAACGCTCCGCCCGCCTCGGCGAAGTTCTCCTTAACCGCCTCCGCGCCATGAAAGCCAAGCATCCGCAAATCGGCTATGTCGATGGCAAAGGTTTGGTCGCCGCCGTCGCCTGCGTGAAGCCCGGCGGCACGGAACCCGACGCCGATCTCGCCTGGGCCGTTGTGCAGGAATCCCTCTACCGCGGCATTATGATGTTCTCGCCCGTCGGCTTCGGAGGCGGCGCGGTCAAAATCTGCCCCCCGCTCAACATCTCCGACGAGGCCTTCGCCGAAAGCCTCGATGTCTTTGAAGAGGCGTTCGCCGCCGCCCTGGCCCAGAGCGTTCCCGCATGAAACTCGACGTCCTGATGATCGGCGGCGGCATGATCGCCCACGATCAGATTCTGCCTTCGCTTTACCAACTCCAGCGCCGCGGCCAAATCGGCGACATCAGCGTCGTCGCCCAAAGCGCCGCCACGGTGCGCGCCCTGGCTGAAAACGAAACCATCCTACGCGCCTTCCCCGGCCACTCGTTCAAGGCCTACCCCGAGTACGAACAAAACCCGGAAGCCCGCGACCCGGCCCGCTACAAATCGCTTCTCGCGGCAATGAAGCCAAGGCAAATCGCCATCGTCGCCCTGCCTGACCAGCTCCACTACGAAGCCGTCATGGACGCCCTCCGCGCCAACCAGCACCTGCTTGTGGTGAAGCCCCTCGTCCTGACGCACGCCCAGGCGCTCGAAATCGAAGCCGAAGCGAAAAAGCGCAACCTGGTCGTCGGCGTCGAATATCACAAGCGCCTCGACGACCGCAGCCTGCTTGCCCGCCGCCGCTATAAAGCCGGCCTGTTCGGCGAGTTCAAACTCGGTACCGCCCGCCTGATGGAAAAATGGTACTACCGAAATTCGAACTTTCAGAACTGGTGCACCGTAGAGAATTCAGACGCGTTCACTTACATCGGCTGCCACTACGTGGACCTGGTGGCCTTCGTCACCGGTCTCAAGCCGGTTGCCGTGAGCGTCTACGGCATTAAAGATCGCTATCCAAACGGCCGCGAAGGTTACCTCTACACCGATGCGCGCGTCATTTGGGAGAACGGAGCCTGCCTGAACATTCAGAATTCGCTCAGCTTCCCCGACGCCGCTCCCGGCACCAATACGCAGGGCATCACCATGTATTTCGCCGGAACCGGCGAAGACGGCAACCAGCGCGGCGGCTGGCTCGAACACTCTGATCAGTACCGCGGCCTCAAATATTGCTTCATTCAGGAACCCACGGCCCCAGGATCCACGATATTTTCCGAGCCCAGCACGGACTACTTTCAGTATGTCGATCTCGGCGGTCCGGGCCTGGAAGTGGTCGGCTACGGTTTCCGTTCGGTCGAGTTCATTATTCGCAACATACTTCGCGTGGAGACGGCACCGGAAGGCGACCGGCAGCGTCTATTGCGTGAACTGGACGAAGCGGGCGTCATGGCGACCCCGGCCAACAGCTCTTATAACGAGTTGGTCGTGGAAGCCGGACGTAAGTCCATCCTTTCGGGCGGCGTCGAGGTTCGAATTTAGAAACCTTGCGCTGCGTGATATTATTCGCGTGCAATTAACCCGTGCCGGATTGGGTTTGCGCCCAGGTCCGGCGCTTATAGGGAGGGCGTCTTGAGAGTAAGAGACATGCTGGCCTGCCTGGTCGCAGGTGCGCTTTTGTTGCCCGCGCAACAAACGCCACCGGCCGCGGGCGCCAAAACCGGCGAATTGGAAATCACCATCGTCGAAGGTGAAGGGGCGAAGAACAACGTCCGTGCCCGCACGGCCGTCGCGCCCGTCGTGGAAGTAAAGGACGCAGGCAAACCGGTGGAAGGCGCGGATGTCGTCGTCATCCTGCCCGCCGTTGGACCCAGCGGCTCTTTCCACGGATGGCTCAAGAACCAAACCGTCAAGACAGACGCCCAGGGCCGCGCCGCCGTCACCGGCTATGCGCCCAACTCCGAAGAAGGCCGCTTCAATATTAAGGTCACCGCCACCTCCGGCTCAAAAACCGGAACCGCCATCATCGCCCAAAGCAATGTGAGCGGCCCCGGCGCCTCCATGACCGGCGGAACCAAAAGCAAACGCGGCCTGTGGACCGCCATCGGCGTCATCGGCGCG
>CAYUZM010000332.1:0-6494 GCA_964449665.1 uncultured Solibacteraceae bacterium | reverse complement strand
CATCCTTTGCTTCACGGTGCTGATTGCGGGGAACCTTTCGGCGGTGGCGTGGATTCTTTCGGTGGCGACGGGGCTGGACTATACGACGGCCCTGATTGTGGGCACTGTGGTGATTGTGGCCTACACGATGGCAGGCGGGCTGTATTCGGCGATCTGGACGGGCTTCTTCCAGATACACGTGGCGCTGATTGGGTTCGTGGCGTCGGCGGGCTACCTGATCTATACAAGGGGTTGGGACAACCTGCTGGCCGCGGTGCCGGCGGCGAAGTTGGATATGAGCGGCATTACGCATTTGAGCGCGGGCGCGCTGCCGAACTGGGCGGCGATGATTTCGCTGGCGCTGGGCAACGCGATGGCGCTCGACTTCATGGAACGGGTGTTCGCGGCAAAGAGTCCGGAGACGGCGCGGAACGGTTGCTATTACGCGGGCGTGCTGACGATCGTGATCGGCTCTTGCGCTTCGATTCTGGGACTGGCGGGCATCAGCATGATTCCGGCGATTTCAGATCCGCGAATGGTGCTGCCGACGATGGGCGTGACGGCGCTGCCGTATTGGATGGGCGTGATGGTGTTCATCGGCGTGCTGGGCGCGTCGATGTCGACGGCGAACGGGGCGATGCTGGTGATCAGCGTGGTGCTGGCGCGGAACCTGATTCAACGCTGGCTGAAGCCGAACTTCGACGACTCGGGAATGCTCGCGCTTTCGCGCTGGATGGCGATTCCGACGGCGATCGCGGCGGCGGGGGTGGCTTATGTGTGGCCGGAACCGGGCATTCTGCTCGTGGTGGCCTTTGACATTGTGTTTGCCGGATGTGTGGTGCCGCTGTTCTTCGGCGTGCACTGGCCCAAGGCGAACGCGCCGGGCGCTGTGGCGGCGATCGTCGCAGGGACAACAGCGCGCCTGATTGCCCATTTTGTGACGCCAGCGGCATGGGCGGGGTTGGACACGCTAGTTCCCCCGGTGATCAGTTTGGCGGCCTTTTACTTGACGTGCCAGGCGACGCAGGATCGTGTTCCGGCGCGCCACGAGGTTTTGCTGGAAACCGGCAACGAACATTTCGTAGCCGACCCCGCCCAGTAACGGTGGCAGTCAATTCGTGCCCATAAGTTGCCTCCCCGGCGGCGTGAATGGTTGTGTCTTTGTCCGCCTTCCCTCCCTCCCCTTCCCTCCCCTTGCACCCGGGCCATCCGTCATGTAGTGTTTAACCGTCAGGAGACGACTCCCCGTCGGAGCGTTCCACTATGCGATATGTGTTCGCGGCCCTGGTTGGCCTGCTCATGATGAGTGTGTGTTTGCCCGCGCAAGATGGCGGCAACGAGGGGTCGGTTGGCGTGTATCTGAAACTCGCCGACGAACCCAATGCCCGGATTTTGCAGCATATGCGGAAGGAAGTGGCGCAGTTGCTGAGCCCGACCGGGGTGAGGCTCGACTGGCGGTTCATGAGCGACGCGCGGCTGCATGAAGAGTTTCAGTCCGTGGTTGTGGCCCGGTTGGATGGGCGGTGCACGGCAGCTTACGATTCGAACGCGGCAAGAGTGACCGAGCGGTCCGTGCCGCTGGCCGATACGCCGGTGCAGGACGGGCATGTGCTTCCGTTCACCCGGGTGGATTGCGCCGCGGTGACGCGGCTAACCGGACCGATGCTGGCGGGCGAGGCGGGCGCGCGGCGCGACTTCCTGTATGGACGCGCGTTGGGACGCGTGCTGGCGCACGAGATCTATCACATACTGGGGCAGACAACGACGCACGAAGACAAGGGCGTCGCGAAGACGGCCTTTCACGCGCGCGAGTTGCTTTCTGAGACGTTTTCCTTTAACGAGCCCGCGATTACCGTGCTGCGCGCCAACACGCGCGAGAGCGCTCCGGCTGGCGACGACGTGGCGGGGCGGTAGCGGCCTCGAAGCACGAGACGATTCTCACGAGTGCGCGCGCGGCGCGTTGAGGCGGGGCAGGAATCTTCCCGTGGTTAAGCAATACGTGGCGTAGCCCGGCAGCGCAGCGGCGAGTTTGGCTTCCTCCTGCACGGCCTTTACGCGGACGTAGGCGGCGAGCGGGAGTACGCCGAGGACGAGCCACGAGTTGAGCGCGAGTTCGAAGCCGGCGATGAGGAGAACATCACCCGTATAGATGGGGTGGCGGATGGAGCGGTAAACGCCGCGTGCGACCACTTCATGGCGCCGGCCGACGGCTCCTTGTTCGATGTCGGTCCAATTGGCCCCGAGCGTGATGCGAGCGGCGACGGCGAGAGCAAGGCCGGCGGTGAAGAGGCCGAGGCCCGTGATCTGCAGCGGCAGCGGGCGGGGCGTAATGGGGAAGATCTCCGGCAGGACGGTTTGCGCGAGCAGTCCGCCGAGGACGAACATCTTCACGATGCGCACCAGCATGGGACCGCGATTGGGCGCGGCCACGGACTGTGTGTGCTTGAGATATTCCCACACGATCTTGTGCGCGGCGAGTCCGGCGAGTAGGTAGGCGCGCAGGAGCATGGGTTAGGAGTCGAGGCGCTCTTCGACGACCTCGTCGCCGTGGCGCACGCCGGAAGCGGGCGGACTGATGTGGCTGAGGCGGGCGGCGATGGCGTCGCCGATCATGCCGGTGAGGAGCAGTTGCAGCGCCGAAAGGAATGCCAGTAGGGCCGATGCGGAGATGTTGGGCTGGTGTTGGAGATCGAGAATCATCTTCACGACGCCGTAGGCGAGGAAGAGAACGATCAGCGGCAGGAAGACGCGCAGGGGGCGAAAGAGCATGGCCGTGCGCAGGATGAGCATAAGGAAGTTATACGCGTCCCAGGGGACGATCTTTGACGAGCCCTTGCGGGCGCGGTATTCGATAGGCACGTAGGCGACGGCGTATTTGTCGCAGTGCATGGCGAGGGTGATGGTGGTGGTCCAAGAGAACTGGTCAGGGAGGATGGGGAAGTACTGGAGGACGATGTCGCGGCGGAAAGCGCGGAGGCCGGAGTTGAGGTCGGGGATGCGCGCCGAGACCATGAAGTGGGCGTGGCGATTGAGGAACCACTTGTCGGGGCGGCGCATGAGTGGGATGTTGGCGCCGTTTAAGAGGCGCGCGCCGACGACCATGTCGGCCTGTTCGAGGCGGGTGAGCAGCGCGGGGATGGATTGGGCGGGGTAGGTGCCGTCGCCGTCCATGATGATGTTGATGGGGTGCGCGGCCGAGGAGATGCCGGTTTTGAGGGCCGCGCCATAGCCGCGATTGCTGCGGTGGCGGAGGACGCGGGCTCCGGATTCGAGGGCGACGCGGGCGGTGGAGTCGGTCGAGCCGTCGTCAACGACGATGATTTCGAGGGCCTGCACCGTGGGCGCGAGCGCGGCGCGAAGTTCGGCGATGACCTGGGCGATGCCTTCCTGCTCATTGCAGCAGGGGATGACGACGGTGACGGGGGAGTTCATGCGTTAGGACCTGACGAAGTTCAGGAACAACTGGAACTGGCTGAAGAGGGGGCGGAACTCGCCTTTGGCCAGGCGGGCCAGGACGTAGGAGGGGCGGAGGTAGTAGCTCAGGTAGGCGCTGCGGGTCATCGCTTTGAGTTCGGGCAGCGTGAAGCGTCCCTCGATGGCTTCGGGGAAGAGCGAGCCGTCGCTAAATCGGATATTCGGATCATTTTTTACCTGTTCGTAGAGCTTTGTGCCGGGATAAGGGGCGGCGACGTGGAACAGGGCATAGGTGGGGTTGAGCTTCTTGGCGAAGCGGACGATGCGGTCCATTTCGGCGCGGTCCGATTCCGGGAAGCCCATGATGAAGAAGCAGGCGGTTTCGATGCCGTGCGCGTGCACAAGCTTCATGCCTTCTTCGATTTGCTTCATCGTGATGCGCTTGTCGGTGAGTTCGAGAATCTCGTCGCTTCCGGCTTCGACGCCGGCGTGGATGAGGCGGCAGCCGGCGCGCTTCATGAGCGCGAGGAGTTCGTCGTCGACCAGGTCGAGGCGCGTCTGGCAACACCAGGTGAAGTCGAACTTCTTCGCGATGAGCCATTCGCAGAACTCGACCACCTGTTTGCGCAGGACTGTAAATTCGAGATCAATGAAGTAGGCCGTGCGGATGCCGTGTTTGGTGATGGCATGTTCGACTTCGCGGCAGAGGGTTTCGACGGACTTCTTGCGAACGCCGGTGCCGTAGGTTTTTAGCAGGCAGAAGGTGCACTTGGAGGCGCAGCCGCGCGACATTTCGAAGAGCGTGAAGCGGTCACCCAGCACCTCATAGTTGTACTGCTGCATGGGCAGTTTTTCGAACGAAGGCATGGGGAGTTGATCCATCTTCACGGGAAGCTGGTCGGGGTTGTGGACCACTTCGGAGCCGTTGTTCCAGGTGATGCCGCGCACATCAGCGAGGGGCTTGCCGGAGCAGAGTTCGACGACGGTGTATTCGGGCTCGCCGCGCACGATGGCGTTGGCACGGGTTTCTTCCAGCATCTCGGCGGGTTTGACCGTGCCATGGCTGCCCATGACGTAGACCTCGGGGACGACATCGCGGACGGCGTGGACGGTTTTGAGGAAGGGGTTGAGGTCGAGGTGGGGACACTGCCAGCGGTCGAGAGACGTGGAAGTGAGGAAGACTTTGTCGAAGCCGCGGGCGCGTTCGGCCACACCAGTGGGACCAGTTTGTTCGGCGTTGGCATCGAGGATCTCGGCGTGGATGCCGTTCTGTTCGAGCATGGCCGAGCAGTAGGCGAGGTCGAGCGGAGTCCAGGTGCGGTTGTAGATGCGTCCTTTTTTGTGGACGTATTCGACCTGGAAGGGATTGACGAGGAGAACCTTCACGCGCGCCTCCAGATGCCGTAGATCAGCGCACCGGTGAGGGCGAACAGCGGCAGAGGCGAGACGCCGTTGGCGAGAGCTTCGAGCCCGAGGTTCATGCGGGCGAGCGTGGTGAGCGCGGGAAGCTGGAAGCCGCCGAGGAAGACGTGGAGGATGGGATCGAGCACGCCGAGGCCGCGTTCGACGTCGCGATACATGGCCATGGACCAGGCTTGCGCGATCGAGGCGACCGAGAGGAAGTAGAGCCAGGGCCGGGAGAGGCGGGACAGGACGGCGGCTGTGGGAATGAAAAGCACGGGGATCATCGGCGCCATGTATCGCACGCCCGTGTTGTATTGCAAGCGCGTGTAATTCACCGAGGAGAAGAAGATCCAGAATAGCACGAAGAAAAGGGAAAGAAACCAGATTTGGCGCTTGGTGAGAAGGGTTTGGCGAAGGAACGGCGCGGCGGCGGCGGCCAATAGCAGCGGGCATGTGGCGAAGAGGCCGAAGCGGTAATCGAAGGCGAGCATCCAGGCGAGTTCGAGTTGCGGACCGGCGACGCCTTTGTAGCCTTGGTCGATCCATTCGACGGGCGGCATGTAGTGTTGGCCTGGGTAGAAGGGGTGGCCGAAGCTGGCCCATTGATAAAACCAGAGGAGCAAGATGGGTGGGGCTGCGGCGAGGGCGAACGGGAGGATGTGGCGGCGGCCCTGGAGCGCGGCGTAAAGGAGGAGGCAGGCGAGGGCGACTGCGCCAGAGTAGTCGAGCAGGAACGAGAAGCCGCCCAGGAAACCGGCGATCAGGGCGGCGCGGCGGCCTTCGAGCAACGTAAGCGCGGCGAAGGCTCCGAGGATGCAGTGGCCGACGAGCATGTTCTGGTTGAGGTAGCCGGTGCGGAAGAAGAGGGGCGTGCCGAAGGCGTAGAGGAGAGAAAACCACGAGGCACGGTTTTCGTCGCCGAGGAAGCGGCGCAAGAGGAAGAACATGAGCACGGCGCTGAGGGCCGACAGCGGAGCCATGCAGAACGCGTGCATGACGAACGCGCCGAGGCCGAATTTGACATCGAGTCCGCGACGCCAGGCTTCGGCGTAGAACTTACGCGCGGGGGACCAGGGGGAGTTGTAGGCGGGCGGTTCCTTGAGTCCGGAGGCGGCGCGCGATTGGTTGACGCGGGCGACGACGCGGTCGATGACGGGGCGGGCGAGGGCGTAAGGCACGGCGCCGAGCATGGAGGCGCCGGGGTTGTTGCCGATGTGCCAGCCGCGGCCTGGGGATTCGAAGAGGTCGTGGTGGAGGCCGCCATATTCGTCGACGCGGAAGGAGAGGTGGTCGCCGATGGCGAGGCCGAGGTAGATTTCGCGGACGGTGTTGGTGGCGAAGTGGAGCGCGTAGACGAGCCAGCAGGTGAGGAAGAGGCGGAGGGCGATCCTGTGGGAGGGGGCGCTCATGCGTCGGGGAATACTGAAGGTAACATAGGGGCGCGGTGGTTATTCGCGCTGTAGTGTCAGATAGCCAGAAATGAGCATGAGTCGATACTCACTCGTTCTCCTTGCCGGCGGCCTTATTGCGAAGGCGCTCTTGGTTGGCGCAACGAAGTTCGTCGATTCGCCCGTGCTGCTGAGTCTGTTAACGGACTGCGATCCTGTCGCGTTTGAGGTTGCAAACTGGGCGTCTTCTCTCGTCTTCGACCAGCGGCCCATCGCCCCGGGTCCGGGAGAAGCGCGAATTTTTGAAGC
>CAYUZM010000331.1:0-6498 GCA_964449665.1 uncultured Solibacteraceae bacterium | reverse complement strand
GGCTTCAACACAACCGCCTTTCCCCCAATCCGCAACGGCAACCGCTCCACCACAATCGATTTCACCTCAACGTTCTGCCCCACGCCCCCCACGCGCCGCTTCTCCCGCCGGCCCCCCGCGACCGCGCTCGCAAACCGCTTCGCAAACGGAGGCCACAAATCGGTCGTCACCGCCCCGGTATCCAACTGCACCAACACCTCCTCGCCACCCAAGCCCAACTTCGTCACCGGCATCAAGCCATCGAAGCAAAGGTTCCGCTCGCCCACCCGCGCCCCCGCGAATCCAAACTCCAACTCGCCCCCGCTCCACGCCATCGAACGCAAGGCCATCTGAACCGGCAACCCGATCCCGCCCCGCTCCTCCTGCGCCATCTCGTTGAACGGCTGTTGATCGTCGCCAAAAACCAGAAACGGGACATGCGCAATCCTGTTCCCGCCCACGTTCACCTCGCGCGCCACCGCAATGCGAAACCCCACACTGCCACCAGTCGCATTCCCGACCTTCGCCGCCGAGTCTTCCACCACCATCTCCAACCGCGTCGCCTCCGACTCGGTCGTCACCGAAAAGTTCGCCCCCGTATCCCAGAAATAGCGCGCGGGCTTTCCATTGATCGCAATCTCCGCCGTCAACCCCGGTCCATCTCCCGTGCGCTTCAGTTTCACCGGCCGCACCCGCCCCGCCTTCTGATCCGGATGCCGCGCCAGCGCCCCAAAAAACGCCGCCGCATTCTCCAAGTCCGCGCGCCCCGGCACCGCATTCCGCGCCGCCTCCACGCTCCCAAACGCCTTCCGCCACATCCCCGCCCGCGCATAGAGATTGATCAGATGCCCATGTGCCTCTGCCGCCTCATGCCCGCCCTCACGCGCACTGCGCAGCAGCAACTTCTCCGCCTCGCCAAACTGGTGAAACGCCGCCGCCACCGCCGCCCGCATCCGCACCGGTGACGACGCCGTTACCGCCCGCGCCAGCCCAAACCAATCGTGCGCGTCATACAACGCCTGCAATTCGTCCTGCCCGCTCGCCCCCGCCGCCAGCAGCGAAACGAACCCACGCCGCGTAATCACCCCAACTCCTTCACCGGCACATTGAACGCCACCGTGTTCACCACGCCCAGCCGCTGAAACTGCACCCAAATACGATAAGTCCGCGCCCGCGGAAACAACACGTTGAACTGCACCTGAGGACGCGCCGGCTCCTCCGGATACGAATACAACGGATGATCGTGAATCACATCGAGTAAATCGTCGCTCGCTATCAGCATGTGCCCCCACGCGCCGAGATACTGCTCCAACCCCTCGCGCGGGCGCAGCGTGAAGAACAGAATCGTTTCCAACCCCGCAAGCGGCTGGGCCGGCTGCATCGTCAGTGCCACTTCGACATTGGCCGCTTTCTGCACCAGCGAGGTCGGCTGCAGCGCCGCACTCTCCGCAAACGCACTCGCCGGAGCGTCGGCCGTCACGATTGTCCGCGCCAGAAACTGCGGCGTCCCGCCCTTCGGATAACAATCCGCCACCACGCGATAAGCACCGGGGCGGGGAAGCGTCGTCCGGAACTGAAACCGCCCGTCCGCCTGCAACACCGGATGCTCATGCGCGAAATACGTCAAATCGTGAGAAACCAAAAACAGGTGAAACAGCTTCTCGTGCATCACCTCGAATTCGCGCACCACCGCCCGCGTCTTCGGATCCCGCACCCGGAACTCAAACGCCGTCTCCACACCCGCCCGCGGCACCCTCGGAGTCGTCGCAATATCGAACCCGTACTCGACATACTCCGGCAGGTTCGCCGTCAAGCTCATCCCGCACCGCGGGCACTTCCCCGGACCGCGCTGCTTCACATCCCGGTCCATCGGACAAGTGAAATCCACCGCCGGCTCGGCAGGGGAATCGGGCGGCGGCGCCTGTTGCTGTTGCGCGCCCAGCGCTCCCGCGCCCAGCATCGCCACAACCACGCGCCGCCCAAATTCGCGCCGCCCAAACACCACGCAGCCCCCCGCCTACTTCGCCGGCTCGAACGGCCAAATCCCCGTCGTCGTAAACCCGCCATCCACCGCAATGCACTGCCCGGTCACATAGTCCGAACCGCGCGAGCTCAAAAACACCGCCAGCGGAGCAATGTCCTCCGGCGTCCCCAACCGCGGGTTCGCCTGCCCTGACCGCAACCACTCCCGCATGAACTCCGGCTTCCACATCTCACGGTTCAAATCCGTCTCAATAAAGCCCGGCGCAATGCAGTTCACCTGAATGTTCGACTTCCCCCACTCGGCCGCCAGCACCCGCGTCAGCCCCCACAACCCGCTCTTCGTGATCGCATACGGCGACAAGAACGGAAACGCGATCAGCGACGTCAGCGAGCCGATCATCACAATCTTCCCGCCCTTCCCGCGATCCACCATCCGCTTCCCCAACACCTGCGTCAGCCGCACAATCCCGTGCAGGTTCGTCTGCAAAATCAGGTTGTACTCCTCCGGCGTGTAATCTTCAAAACGCTTCCGCACATTCGTGCCCGCCACGTTGATCAGAATGTCGAGTTCCGGCATGTCCACGCACGCCTCATCGACCTTCTCGTTCGACGAAACATCGAGCGTGTGCGCCGTCGCCGACAGCCCCTGCGCCTTCAGTGCGTCTACTTCCTGCTGCAACTTCTCCGCTGAACGCGCGGCCAGAATCGTATGCGCGCCCGCGGCCGCAATCTCTTTTGCGATCGCCAGACCAATACCGCGGCTTGCGCCGGCAATGAGGGCGGTCTTTCCCTCAAGTGAAAAGGGTGATTTGTTGGACATGAAACCGCTAGTGTACATCGGGGCCGCGGGCCGCTGTCGGCAAAGCCCGCACACCGCCGCGTCGGAACTACCGCCCGTCGCGCCGTCGCCTACGGCTCCAGCCAAGCCCCAACAGGCCCAGTCCCGCCATTGCCAGCGTCGAAGGCTCCGGCGTATCCGTTGGCTGCTCGCCGCCCGAATTCAACCGGATCGCGTTCAAATATTGATCGCCCGAAACATTCCAGTCCGTCTGCGTCGCAAACGGCCGCCAGCCCGCCGTACCCTGATATCCGATTGAGTTCCCCCACCAGGCGCCCTGTGTATCGTCGCCAATCCCGCGCACCACCACCCAAAACGCTTCGTCGCCAATGAACACCGGACCGCCCGCCACCAGCAGCGACGTCACCCCCGACGCTGCTACCGAGAACTGCGCCTGAAAGAACGAAGCCCCGCTCAGATCGTTCAGAAAGTCGATGCGGTACAGATTCTCGCCCGAGCCATGATCCATCGCGATATCAATAGACGTCAGCGGCCCGCCCGCCACCAACTCCACATAGTTCGTAATCTGCTGGTCGTTCGGTCCGCCGATCGTCGACCCGCTCAAGTAGTAATCGTCGCCCGGTCCAAACGTCGTAAAGAGCGTCGATGCCGATGCCGCCGTTGCCGTTAGCATCATCAGGGAAAGTAGAGAAGTTCGCATATGTGTTCACCCATTCGACGCGCAACACATTCCCAATCCGGCTCATCCCGCCCTTCTGTTACGATGACCCTTCTATGCGCAACTTCAGCATCGCGGTCATCCCCGGCGACGGCATCGGCCAGGAAGTCATCCCACCCGCCCTCGACGTCCTCCGCGCCGCCGGCCAGAAGTTCTCCCTCCACTTCGACTTCACCCACTTTGATTGGGGCGCCGAATATTACTTCCAGCACGGCGCCATGATGCCCCCCAACGCCCTCGAACAACTCGCCTCGCACGACGCCATCCTCCTCGGCGCCGTCGGCCACGTCGATGTCCCCGACAACGTCACCCTCAACGGCCTGCTCCTCCCCATCCGCCGCGGCTTCGATCAGTTCGCCAACGTCCGCCCGGCCGTCCTCTTCGACGGCGTCGACTCCCCGCTCGCCCACCGCAACCCCGGCGATATCGACATGGTCGTCGTCCGCGAAAACACCGAAGGCGAGTACGCGCAAATCGGCGGCTTCCTCTATCACCACCAGCCCGACGAAGTCGCCGTCCAGACATCGGTCTTCACCCGTCGCGGCTGCGAACGCGTCATCCGCCACGCCTTCGAACTCGCCCGCCGCCGCGATGGCCGCAAACGCGTCGCTTCCATCACCAAGTCCAACGCCCAGGGCTACAGCATGGTCCTCTGGGACCGCGCCTTCCACCACGTCGCCGCCGAGTTCCCCGACATCTCCACCGAGTCCCTCCTCGTCGATGCCGCCGCCATGAACTTCGTTCGCCGCCCCCACACCTTCGATGTCGTCGTCGCATCCAACCTGTTCGGCGATATCCTCAGCGACCTCTCCGCCATCGTTACCGGCTCCATCGGCCTCGCCGCCAGCGCCAATCTCGACCCCACCCGCCGCTTCCCCTCCATGTTCGAACCCGTCCACGGTACCGCCCCCGACATCCTCGGTAAAGGCATCGCCAACCCCATGGCCACCGTCTTCTCGGCATCCATGATGCTCGATCACCTCGGCGCGCCGGAAGCCGCCGCCGCCGTCCACAACGCCATCGTCCAAACCCTCGCCGCCCGCCGCGAACGTACCCCCGACCTCGGCGGCAACTCCACCACCGCCGCCGTCACCCAATCCATACTCGCCGCACTCTAACCCACACCTCACACCTCGCGCCCACTCTCGCCGCAACCGCGGCGCCCTGGCCCCGCCGCGCGCCCGCGCCGCTGCAGTTCCACACCCTCGCTTTACCCCGCCGTACCCCCGCCCCGCGCACCCGCGCGACACCCTCACGGCAGCCCGCTCGAACCCTCGCCGCAACCTGCGCCGCACCCTCACCACAACCCTCGCCGCACCCTCACCGCAACCCTCGCCGCACCCTCAACGCACCCCGCGCCAGACCCTCACCGCAACCCGCCGCAGCCCCCACGGGCCCGTCCCCACTTTTGCCCCTATTCACATTTCCTTCAAGCACCCGCCCCCAACGTCGATGAGACTTCAGAAGCAGTTCCACATGACGAGGGAGAACAAATGGCGGTAGATATCTTAATCGTGGATGACTCGGCGGCCATCCGCAAAATACTGCAACGCGTCCTGCTGCAGGCCGAAGTGCCTCTAGGCAAGGTCCATGAAGCCGGCGACGGCGTCGAAGCGCTGGCTAAGCTCAGCGAGGAAAAGGTGGGGCTCATCCTCTCCGACATCAATATGCCAAACATGGATGGCCTGGAATTCCTCGGCAAATTGAAGAGCACCGACTCCTTAAAAGATGTTCCCGTGGTGATGATTACCACCGAGGGCGGCCAGGCGAAGGTCCTCGAAGCCGTCAACCTCGGCGCGGCGGGCTACGTCCGCAAACCGTTCACGGCCGAACAGATCAAAGAAAAATTGGTGGGCATCATTTGAGCGGCCGTCCGCCGCGTCCATTTTTCGCCGTCCGGTCCCTGCCCCCAGGCACTCACCGTACGAGACGCGGCATCCGCTCCTGAGAGGAAGAATCGGAATGAAATTCTCAATTACACACGAAGACCTTGTGTCGCGCATCACCGTCGCCACGCAAGACGTCTTCTCCATGATGCTGGGTAGCGACGCGGTCCCCGGCGCCGCCCGAACCGAAGACGGTGGCGTCGGTCCCACCGAAGGCGTCGTCGCGCTCGTCGGCCTCACCGGTCCCCTCGTCGGCACCGGCAGCGTTTGCTGCACTCCCGATCTGGCCTGCAAACTCGCCGGTCACATGCTCATGACCGAATACGCCGCCGTCGACAACGATGTCCTCGACGCCGTCGGCGAGGTCGCCAACATGATCATCGGTAACCTCAAAACCTCCATCGAAGATCAGTTCGGCGCCATGTGGCTCAGCGTCCCCACCGTCGTCTACGGCCGCAACTTCACCACCCGCAGCATGGGCCGCCACAACTGGACCGTCGTCCCCTTCTCCTGCGGAGGCGACGAAATGACCGTCCAAATGTTCCTCACCGAGGCCAACGACCTCACCAAACTCATCCGCCCCGGACTCACCGTCCTCCAAAAGGGCTAATCTCCGTCAACCCCGCGCCGCGGAAAGGCCTCCCACCCGAGCCCCACCGCGGCACAACCCCAACCCGTCCCCGCGCCAGCCCCCATCCCACCACTTTTGCCCCACACCGCAACTCCATCCACCCGCCATCTGCGCACCACAACCCGCGCCAACAACCATGCACACGCCACGCCCAACCCACCTTCCCCCCGCACGCCGTGCCCACAGCCATCCACCATGTCGAAAATTTAAGAAATCGCCCCCTGACCTGACACCACCGGGCCCTTCCAAACGTCTACTTAAATAGGAAATCTTCTCCTGTAAGGAGATCTCTCGTTCCTCATTGATAACCAGTTCATAACAACCATAATGCCCGCATCCCTCCTCAGCCCCGCTTCCGCGCCCTCCACGCGGCCCCCTTCGCCCGCGCCCCCATTACCCGTCCAACCAGGCCGCGGCCGCTTTGGTCTTCTTCTTTTCATCGCCCTATGCCTCCCCGGTGCCCTCTACTTCCCCTACCCCGAAAGCACCCCCCCCGCGCCCC
>CAYUZM010000330.1:0-6530 GCA_964449665.1 uncultured Solibacteraceae bacterium | reverse complement strand
CGCCGATGTGGCGAGTTCCGGCCGCCGCCACCGCCGCCAAACGTCTCATCTCGCGCGCGCCAAGCGCGCGTCCAAACACAGCCACGCCGCCCATCCAACCGGTCATCCCCACGCTGCGCGAACTGTGAATCACGCGCCCGATCGTAAACGGGCCGCCATCTTGCACGCGCGCCGGCGCATAGAGATCGTGACCAAACCAGAACGGATTCACGCGCAGGCTCGCCAATTCGCGCTTCACTTCGCTCCAACGTCCGCGCGCGCCGCGCTTGAGCGTCACACGTACTTTGGTAAAGGCATACCGGCGCAACTCCACCCGCTCCACGCCGTCATCGGAAACCACGGTGCGCGCGAGCAGATTCGTCTCCGGGGGTTCATAAAACTGGTCGCGCGGAAACGTCTCCTCTTCGCCGTCCTGCACGCCGGGCATCCGCGCCAGTTGCGCCTGCCTCCAGCCGCGCGCGGGCCACTGAAAGAACGGATGCTTCGCCGGATCGTCGATCCAATACTCCTTCGCCTCGCCATTCAGATACGACGTCACCGTGTTCCGCCGATTGTCGAAAGCAAACGCCGCCACATCCCAGCCACCGGTCAATCGGTCAGGCGTCACCGAAAGGTTGCGCGCATAGCGGTCGCCGAAAGACTTGCCTCCGTTCTCGCTCACATGCGCGGCCACACCGCCGTTGTTGGCCGCCAAGCCCGCGAACAGCGCATACTGCCGCCGCCCCAGCTCGACTCGCTTGGCCAGGCCGGCCGCGCCATGCAGATCCGTCCCCTCATGCCAGATGCCCGCCATCGCATGATTGCCGCCCTCTCGCTTCAGCCACACCGCCATCGAAACGCTCCGCCCAGGGCCCTTCACATCGAGCCCGGAGCCGTGCAGCCGCTCGCGGGGAACGAGCAGCACGGGACGAAACGCGGCATCCGTCTCGGCGCGAAATTGAACCGCCTGCCCAAACGGACCTTCCCCCAGCAGCGGCAGATCGTCATAGCTCGCCGCGCGCCCTTCGCCCCAGTAGTCCAGCACATAGTTCACGGTATCCAGCCGCAAATCGGCCGTCTCTCCCTTGCCTTTGTGGGCATCGAAACGGCCGCCGTCGCGCTTCACGAAATCCCAAAGCGCAACGAACCCCGGTGTCTTGAGGACCTCGCCGACGCGCCGCTCGTACTCGCCGGCCGGCAGCGGCGCGCAAACCGTGCACAGCGCCAACAGCACCCATCGACCCCGCGCCCTTGTCATGTCCGCGCCATTCCCCTCATGCCGGCGGCAACGTGATCGTCACTCGCTCGTCCCCGCGCAACTCCACCACCTGCATGTGCCGCGGCTTGCCATCCTCGATCACAACCACCAAATGCTGACCATGATGCAGGTCCTCCACGTTGAACCATCCATCGGGCTGAATGGGCACGTCCGTGCCGCCAGCGCCATGCAGAGGCGTGATCTTCAACCAGCGGTCCTTGCGTTCCGTGGTTGGCCGCACATTGCCCCGCAGGGAGGCGGATCGCCTGCATTCTGCGCCGACCTCAAACTGCACCCGCGCGCGTGTCCTCCCAGTGGGAACATGCACTTCGCCTCGCGCGGTATAGAATCCTCCGGCGACCGCACGCAGAGCGTATTTGCCTACCCTGACTTTTTCGAAGACCCCTTGTCGCGCCGTATACAGAATCTTGCCGTTATCGCGGTCGAGCAATTGGGCCTCTTCCACCGGCACCTGACCACCCAAGCCCTGATAACCAACGATCTCAATGGCGCCGTACTGAACCGGTGTGACATTCATGCATTCGGCCCAAAGCGCAACAGCAGTCAACAAGAGGAACGAAAACCTCGGTCGCATGGATTCATGTTACTCACCCCAACACTCCCGAACATCACCGCTCGCAGCGCTCACACGCCAAACTGCCGCAAGTGATGGTCCACGTGCTTCCAGATCAGCTTGCCCCACTGCCGCCCGTCGAGCTTCCCAAACGCCGGATGCTCCGCCCATTCACTGGCCTTGTGTCGCGCGGCCAAACGCTCCAGTGCCGCGCCCAATCGCACTTGCTCCTCCTCCACGCCCGCCGTCGGTTGTGAGATCAACTCGGGCGCCGTCGGCGCGCCTTTGGGCATCGGCATCGGCGAATCGATCACCAGCCATCGCACGAATGGATTGCGCAGCGGCCCCTTCTTGGGCTCACACTTCAACTCACCCAGTGCCATCTCCACACCCGCGCCCACATGCCGCAGCATCTTCACAGCGTTGAATTGGCCCCACTGCGGCTTCATGCCCGTTTGCACCCGCATCACCCGCGCCATCAGCGCGGCGCGCGCCTCATCGTCAAACACTGTCTTTTGCACGTAGCGCCTCCTTGCCCGCTTTCAAAACCTCGACAATCCGGTCCACATCGAACACGCACCCGCCCCACGGACCACCGCTCGCATCCTGCAACGCCGCCCACAACCTCGTATCGTTGGGCAACAGCGGATCCGCATGAAGATCGTCGCGCAGGGGACGCGCCGCGAACTCGGCGGCGTCGCCTGCATAGTTGATGCTCGCTTCGAGTGATGTGCGATCAATAATTATCTCGATCGGGTCGCCGTCGCGCAGTTTGCCCACCGGTCCGCCCGCCAGCGCTTCCGGAGATACGTGGCCGATGCAGGCGCCGGTCGACACGCCGCTGAACCGCGCATCCGTGATCAGCGCAATCTGCTTGCCGAACGACAGGTGCTTCAGCGCGGCTGTAATTTGATACGTCTCCTCCATGCCCGAACCCAGTGGCCCGCGGCACATCAGCACCACCACGTCGCCCGCCTTCACGGCATCAGGTCCCGTGCCTTTGATCGCCGCAATCGCCGCCTTCTCGGTCGTGAACACGCGCGCCGGACCATGCTTCCGGTACACGCCATCAGCATCGACCACGCTCGGATCGATCGCCGTCGCCTTCACCACGCTGCCCTCGGGCGCGAGATTGCCCACCGGGAAACAAACCGTCGACGTCAGCCCAGCCTTCTTCGCCGCATCCGGCGACATCACCACCACATCCGGATCAATGCCATCGCGTTCTGCCAGTTGCTTCCGCATCGTCGCGCGCCGCTCGCTCTGTTCCCACCAATCGAGCGCGTTGCCAAGCGATTCGCCCGACGCGGTAACGGCATCGAGTTCCAGCAGCCCGGCGCGCCGCAAATGCAGCATCACCTCCGGCACGCCGCCCGCCAGAAACACCTGCGCCGTAATGTAGCCCTTCGGACCGTTCGGCAACACGTCCACCAGCCGTGGCACCTGGCGGTTCACGCGCTTCCAGTCGTCCACCACCGGGCGCTTCAATCCCGCAGCGTGCGCCGTCGCGGGCAAGTGCAGAATCAGATTCGTCGAGCCCCCAAACGCCGCGTGGACCACCATCGCGTTGTGCAGCGATTTTTCGGACAGAATGTTCTTCATTGTCCAGCCGCGCGTGGCCATGGCCATCACCGCGCGCGCCGAACGCCGCGCCATGTCCTTCCAAATGGGAAGCCCGGACGGAGCCAGCGCCGAATGCGGCAGCGTCAGCCCGAGCGCCTCGGCCACCACCTGCGACGTCGCCGCCGTGCCCAGAAACTGGCAGCCGCCGCCCGGCGAAGCGCACGACTTGCAGCCCATCTCGGCCGCGTACTCCAGCGAAATCTCCCCATGCGCGTACCGCGCGCCCAGCGACTGCACCTTGCCTGCGTCCTCGCCATCGGTCGGCCCCAACGTCACGCCGCCGGGAACCAGCACACACGGTAGATCCTGCGTGCCCGCCAGCGCCATCATCATCGCCGGAAGCCCCTTGTCGCACGTCGCCACGCCCACCACTGCGGCCCGCGTCGGCAACGAGCGGATCAGCCGCCGGAAGATCGTCGCCGCGTCATTGCGATACGGCAGCGAATCGTACATGCCCGGCGTGCCCTGCGTGCGGCCGTCGCACGGGTCCGTGCAGGCGCCCGCAAATGGCACCCCGCGCGCCGCGCTCACTTCACGCGCGGCTTCCTCCACAAGCAACCCGACTTCCCAATGGCCCGTGTGATACCCCAACGCAATAGGAGATCCATCCGGCGCGCGAACACCGCCGTGCGTGGAAAGAATGAGCACTTCCGGGCCGCCCAGCTTCGAGGCCTCCCAGCCCATGCCGACATCCTGCGTCCAGCCGAACAGGTCGCCCGAAGGCCCGTGAATCAGCATCTCCGGTGTGATCGGCAACTGGCCCGTGGGGCCCGCTTGTTTGGTGCGAACGTCGAACAGTGACGGATCGCCCGAATCGAAAATCCCATTGCTCATCAGGGATAGTCTAGCGAACCTGCCCGCCGCTACTTCCCGTAGGAGGCGTAACCGGCAATCGCGGCATACACGCCCATCATGAGCATCTGCATTCCGATCACCGCAATGATCAAGCCCATCAACCGGCTCACCACGTTCAATCCGCTCTGCCCCAGGAAGCCCATCAAGCGGCCGCTGAACAGAAACGCAACGAGCGTCACGGCGCAGACAATGGCCGCCGCCACCAGCGTCATACCCACCCGCACCACGTTCCCATCGCCCGCGAATCCCATCGCCGTCGAAATCGTGCCCGGCCCGGCAATCAACGGCGTCGCCAACGGCGACACCGCCACCGATAGCTGCGTCTCGCGGCAATCTTCCTGGTCCTCATCGGTCGGCGACTGCACCTGCGACGGCTGCCCGTGCACCATCTCGAATCCGACAATCATCACCAGTCCGCCGCCCACAATGCGAAATGCCGTGAGCGTGATGCCGAACAGCCCAAAGATCAGATTCCCCGAAACAGTGAACAGCGCGATCACACCAAAGGCAATCGCCACCGCCCGCCGCGCCACCTGCGCCCGCACCGCCGCCGAACTCCCGGCGGTAACGTTCGCAAAAATCGGCGCCGTGGAAATCGGATTGATGATGGCGAAGAAGCCTGTCACCATTGCGCCGAAAAGGGTCCAGTCCATACGTCCCCCATTCTATCCGTCACTCAAACCCGCCCTATCCGCCGCCCCAAAAACAAACCGGGCCGGACCCCGTAGGATCCGGCCCGGCCTGAACTTCGTTCGTGCGTCCGGCTAGCGGTTCGAACCGCCCACCTGCACCAGCGTCACGCGAACCAGCGCCGTGCCGGTCGCCCCCTTCGAGTCGGTCACCTTCAGCTCAAACTCGAAGTACAACGAATTCGTGTCTTCGAGAATCGCCTGCGTGATCGCCGTGTTCGGGCTCAGCACAGTCGCCTTGCCGTCCAGGCTCCGCCACTCGTATGTGATCGCGTCGCCATCCGGATCGAACGACCCCGCGCCGCTCAGCACAACCTGCCGCAGCGGCGTCAGGAAGCTCGAAATCGGCACGAAAGCCGTCGGCGGATTGTTCGTGTTGCCGCCGCCGGTATCTACAGTCACGGCAACCATCGCCTGGGCCGTGTTGTTCCGGCCGCGGCCAATCGCCGTCAACAAGTACGTGGTGGTCTTCAACGGACCCGCATTCGTCAGCGAGCCGTTGGGCGACCGCGTGCCGATGCCTTCCGTAATGAACACCTCAACGGCGTTCTCCGTCGTCCACGAATAAGTCACCGGCGTGCCGGGCTTGTTGATCGTGCTCGGATTCGCCGTGAAGGAGATCACCTTCACGCGCGGAATCACGTTCACCGTCGCCGTTGCCGTCGAAGCGCCGAACTTGTTCGTCGCCGTCAACGTGTAGATCGTTGTCGTGGCCGGCATCACGTCGCCCGAGCCGCTCGCGGCCGGGCTGGCAACGCCAGTGATCTCGATCGTATCAGCGCCCTGTACCGCCCAGCTCAACGTCGATTTGTCGCCTTCGACAATCTCCGTCGGCTCGGCTTTGAAGGATGTGATGATTGGCCGGTTGCCGGTCTGCACGTTTACCGTTGAGGTGCAAGTGGCCTCGCCACCGTCACCGCGCGCAATCAGCGTATAGGTCGTCGTCTGCGCGGGCGTCACCACGGTGGAACCCACCGGAGCGAACGTTCCCACGCTCACCACTTCCACGCTACGGGCGTTCTCGCTCGACCAACTGATAGTCGCCGCTTCACCCGGCAGAATGGTCGCCGGGCTCGCCGAGCAACTCAGGAACCGCGCCTGGCTACCGCCCACGGCCACCACCACCACGGCCGTCTCTTCGCTGATGCCGTTGCGGGCCGTCAGCGTGTAGCTGGTCGTCTGCGTCGGCGATACGCTCACCACTCCCGATTGCGGGTTGAGCGTCTGCGACACGCCGGAGATCGTCACCGACGTCGCGTTCTCCACCAGGTAGTTCAGCGACGAACTCTGCCCGCTCTGAATCATCTGCGGAGTCGCCGTCCACCGCAGGATTCTCACCCGCGGCGCTTCCTGCGTCGTCACCGTCACGCGGGCAATGGCCTGCGCGTTCTTATCGTCGGCCACCAGCACCCGGAAGCCGTACATCTGGCCTTCGGTAGCCGTGAAGCTCGGACGCGCCGTATTGGCGCCGGTCAGCGTCACCGCCGGACCGGCCACCTGCGACCACACGAACGTGATCGGGTCGCCATCCGGATCGTAAGAATCCGAACCG
>CAYUZM010000329.1:0-6531 GCA_964449665.1 uncultured Solibacteraceae bacterium | reverse complement strand
CCCATCGGTGCAAATCGCGTTCGCCTCACGTTCACTCGCCTGCGGGACGGCTTCGAAGGCTTCTATTTCTACTCAAAGTTCCTCAAGGACGTCCCGTTGCGAGGCCGCATCATCGACGGCAGCCATATCGAACTCACCGAATTGGATAGCGCCGGCCGGCCTACAGCCACCCTCGAAGGACACTTCCCCGAATCGGATCCTCGCGGAAGATTCAAAGGAGAACTGAGGTGTGAGGTCATCGTCGGCTCCTGGCGCAAGCAAGGGGACTCGCAATCCCTCCCTCTCTACCTCGGCCAGGATAGTGGTGTCGCTGGAACCCTCGACCACCGCTACGTCATTGCCGGTGCGGCCGACGACGAACTCGTCCATCGCAACGCTCTCCGGTTCTGGAATGCGGTCGCCGCCGGCGACCGGCAGACCGTCGCCTCGCTCGTCGCTTATCCAATCAGGGCGTCAGTTGGCGGCAAACCGCGCTCCCTCCGCAACCGCGGCGAACTACTCGCTCACTACGATGAGATCTTCTCGAAGGCTTTTCGCGAAGCCATTGCGGGTGCTCTCCCGCGCAACATGTTTGCGCGCGACCAGGGCATCATGCTCGGAAGCGGCGAGGTCTGGTTCAACTCGAAAGGCAAAGCGTTCGCTCTGAACAACGCCCGCTAACACGAAAATTGGCGGGTAGCCCGTGAAGGCCACCCGCCATATTTGTTTGCCTGGAGAAGAGATCCTGTCGGGCCCACCTCGGGCCGCCGCGGTTTACAGGTTTGCGTCGAGCATCGCCGCCACGTCGGACTTGCCGACCGCGCCGACCTTCTGCGCCACAACCTGGCCGCCCTTAAATACGAGCAGCGTCGGAATACCACGGATGCCATAACGCATCGCCGTGTTCCCATTCTCATCGACATTCAGCTTGCCGATCTTCGCCTTACCGGCATACTCATCGGCTACCGCGTCGATCGTCGGGCCCATCATTTTGCAGGGTCCGCACCATTCCGCCCAAAAATCCACCAGCACGGGGACCTGGGAGTTGAGGACATCTCCATCCCAGGAGGCGTCCGAAAATGTCAATGTGTTCTGTCCGGCCATAATTGTCTGTTCTCAGTTTATCTGATGCGGCGGGCTTCTGAAGGATTCATCCCATCGCCGCCACCACCCGTGGCGCGTTTCGCATAAACGTTGGCGCGATTTGCATACTGCCTTCCGGCCCCAGGCGGCTACAGTCGAATCATGCAATCAACACGAGCCTACTCCGCTACAAGCGCCACCTCACCCCTCGCCGCCGATACCATCCAACGCCGCGAACCCACCGCCGGCGATGTCCAAATCGAAATTCTCTACTGCGGCGTCTGCCACTCCGATCTCCACCAGGTCCGCAACGAGTGGACCGACTTCATGCCCACGCAATACCCCTGCGTGCCCGGACACGAAATCGTCGGCCGCGTCACCAAGGTCGGTTCCGGCGTCACGAATTTCAAATCCGGCGACCTTGCCGCCGTGGGCTGCATGGTCGACTCCTGCGGCGTGTGCCCCGAATGCAAAGCCAGCGAAGAGCAGTTCTGCCACGCGCCCGCCACCTTCACCTACAACTCCCCTGACCAGCACACCGGCGGTTACACCCTCGGCGGCTACGCGGACAGCATCGTCGTCGCCGAGAAGTTCGCGCTCAAGGTTCCCGCCAACCTCGACCTCGCCGGCGCCGCCCCTCTGCTTTGCGCGGGCATCACCACCTACTCGCCGCTCCGCCATTGGAACGTGGGACCGGGCCAGAAGGTGGGCATCAACGGGCTCGGCGGCCTCGGCCACATGGGCGTCAAGTTCGCCAAGGCGATGGGCGCGCACGTCGTCGTCTTCACCACCTCCCCCAGCAAGGTCGCCGACGCCACCCGTCTCGGCGCCGACGAAGTGGTGATCTCCAAAGACGCGTCGCAGATGGCCGCCCACACCGGCAGCTTCGAGTTCATCCTCAACACCGTCTCCGCCAACATCGACGTCAACCCCTTCCTCGAGCTATTGAAGCGCGATGGCGTGCTCACCCTCGTCGGTGTTCCGCAAAAACCGCTCGCCGTCGCCGCGCCCGGCCTTCTGTTCGGCCGCCGCAGCCTCGCCGGCTCCATCATCGGCGGCATCGCCCAAACGCAAGAGATGCTCGATTTCTGTGGACGGCATAACATCACCTCCGACATCGAGATCATCCCCATTCAGAAGATCAACGAGGCTTACGAGAGGCTCATGAAGGGCGACGTCAAATACCGCTTCGTCATCGACATGGCTACCCTGAAACAGTAACCGCACGACGATGAGCCAGAAGTTCCGCCTCTCGCCCCTGTTCGCTCCTAAACTGGAGCAGCTCGGCGTGCGCCCCATCGAGGTCCTCGGCAAAGCCGGTCTTGCCGGGGACCTTCTCCACCAGCCGCGTGTGCACTTAACCACCGATGAGTTCTTCGCCTTCTGGCACGCGGTCGGCGACGTCAGCGGCGACCCGGCAATCGGCCTCAAGCTTGGCGCCGTCGACCGTTTCGAAACCTACGACCCCATCTCCATCGCCGCGCTCTGCGCGCGCTCGTTCAGCGACTCGCTCCAGCGCATGGCCCGCTACAAACAGCTCACGTGTCCCGAGGACATCGAAATCCGCCGCGGCGCCGGCGAGTGCTCGGTTCAGTTTCGCTGGCTGCTGGCCAAGGAGAGCGAGCCCGCCATTCTGGTCGATCTCTGCTTCGCCTGGGTGCTCTCCATCGCCCGCCATGGGACGGGCGAAGCGCTCATGCCCCTGCGCGTCGAACTCGATCGCCCCACCCGTCACCGGCAGATTTTCGAAAAGCACTTCGGCTGCCCCGCCCGCTTCGACGCCGGACGCAACGCCATCGTGTTCCGCATTGAGGACCTCGACCGCCCGTACCTCACCCACAACGCAGAGATGCTCGCCATGCTGGCACCCACACTGGAAGAGGAACTCAGCCGGCGCAGAGCCCAGGAGAGCCTTACGGACCGTGTGCGCGGCATCATCCAACGGCGCCTCGCCGGACGGCGCCCCGCCGTTGGCGACGTCGCCCGCGAGCTGAACATGAGCGCGCGCACACTCCAGCGCCGCCTGCTCGAATCGGGCCTCAGCTTTCAGCAGGTGGTCGAGCAGGCCCGCCGCGACCTCGCCCGCCACTACTTGGTCCACTCGCCGCTCGACGTCGGCGAAACGGCCTACCTTCTGGGCTATGGCGATACCAACTCCTTTGTCCGCGCCTTTCATGAATGGGAAGGCGTGCCGCCCGCGCACTGGCGCGCCACGCAGCGCGGGAAAGAGGCCGCCGGCGGGTTCCAGTAGCCTGGCGCAGCACCCGTTGCCCGCGCTGCCGGCCGCATTCATTCGCCGCCCCAACACCCTTTGGCCGCGCCGCCAGCCGTTTTCGATCGCCACACCGGCACCCGAGTTGCCCAGCCGAGACTCCGTTTTCGATAGCCGCCCCGGCGCCCCGTAACCCGCGCCCCACCCGCCACCGTCCTCTACCCCATCACCCGCCGCTCTGCAATTCGGATAGAATGGGCGGGATTTCCATAAAGGGACTTAAGGAGACCACCGCAGATGAAGAAACCGTTAGCAGGCATCTTCTCACTCGCTCTCATGGGCGGGTTCCTACTTGCCGAATCCATCGATCCGCCGCCGAACCACGTGGATTGGATGAAGAGCGTCGCCAAGGCCAATGGCGCCATGAAAAAGGGCGTCGATGTGGAAGCCAATGCCAAGGGCGTGGCCGACACGATGGGCAAGGTCGGCGAATTCTACAAGAAGCGCAATCTTCCCACCGGTGTGAAAACCGCCGAGGAAGGGGCTGCCGCCGCTAACGCCATTGCCAAGGCCGCCGCGGCCAGCGATCAGGCCGGCATCACCGCCGGCATGCGCGCCCTGGGCGGCTCCTGCAAAGGCTGCCACGACGTGCACCGCGAAAAAATCTCCGACACCGAAAACAAGATCAAGTGGTAGGTTAGATCCGCAGCGCACGGCAAACGGCGCCAAGCTCGGCCGCTGCGTTGTCGCGGTTCAAGATTAGGGAGACGTGCCCGGCTTCAAGCTGAGCACGTCTCCTTTCGCATTTCCAAACACCCACGGAATCTCCCCGCCCCCGATGTAGGTGTCCCAACGGTCGCGATAGTGCCCCGACAACACCAGCCCGCTCTGCCCGGTCGGCGTGGTCAACGTCGAACTCTCCCAATCGCTCAAATCCGCAATCAACCGCATCGACGGCCCGGTTCTTCCGCCGAACTGGAACACCGTGGACGTCGACCCCGGCATGCCCACCGGTCCGATCGTGAACAACCCGCCCACCCACTTCAGATCGCCCAGCATCGGATGCGAGAGCTTGAGCTGGTTGCGGCTCCCATAGCGCCAGCGGCCCGGGTTCAACGTCACAATGCGGTCGCCTTCGTTCAACGCATCGGTAAAGGCGCGCAGCAGCATCGCATCGTAGTCGCCAAACCACACTTTCGGCCGCGTGCGCAGCAAGCGTTCCACCACGGCCTGCGCGATGGATTGCTCGTAAATCGTCCCGCGCCCCGGCGCCGCGCGATCCACCACGGCCTTCCGGATGTGCTGGTACGTCAGGCTCACAATGTAGGGCTGCGGCGCGTCCGGCTCCATCAACCCGTTCCAATTGGCGAGTAGTTCGCTTGCTTCCGCCATCTTGGGATTCTGCGCCCCTCGCGCTTTGCCCACGCGCGCCAGCTCCTTTGCCACGTAGTGCGAAAAGGCGGAATACACATCCCGCTGGATGCTCGACATCCCCGCCGCATCCCACTTCTGCCGCTTGTCCAGCCGCGCGCGAATCTGCCGCGCGCGATAGTGCGGCGCGAAGTAGCCGCTGACGGCGTACTTGTAGTCCGGCGGAAACGGATTCTCATTCGCCGTGATCACATAGCCCGACGGCGGATTCAGTCGCGACGGCAGCTCTTCAAACGGGATGAAGCCCTTCCACTCGTTCTTGCCCGACACGCCATCGGCCGGCACGTCGCCCGTGTATCCTGCGCGAATGGGCAGCCGCCCGGAGGCCTGATAGCCAATGTTGCCCTCGCGGTCGGCATACACGAAGTTCTGCGCCGGTCCCGCGTAGCGCGCAACGGCCGCGCGGAACTCCGTCCAATTTTTCGCCTGGTTCAACTCGACAAACGGAAACGTGAAGCCGCCCGCTTCGCCCGCGGTCCAACGCACCGCCAGTTGCTGCCCGGCATCGACGCCGATCAGCGGACCATGCCGCGTGCTCGCCACAGCCACCTGCACCGGCTTGTCGCCGCGAACCCGGATCACGTCCTGCTCCACGCGCAGGCGTTCCAACTGATTCTCAAACCGCGATACGCCCGCCGCCAGGTTCACTTGCTCGCGGTAGAGATCGGTCACATCGAAATGAAGGTTCGTCGTCGACCACGCGATGTTCTCGTTATGCCCGAGAATCACCGCCGGCGAGCCCGGAATCGAAGCGCCCGTCACGTTCAGTCCCGGCGCTTGCAGATGAATCTCATACCAGATCCCCGGCAGCGTGAACTGCAAGTGCGGGTCGCCCGCCAGCAGCGGCTTGCCCGACTTCGTATGCGCCCCCGAAACCGCCCACGCGTTCGAGCCCGGCTGCGGTTCCAAGCCCGTCCGCACGGGGAACAACTGGTTCACCAGTTCCGGTTCGCCCACCGCCATCATCGTGCTCTTCAGCACCTCTTCGCGAAAACTCAGGCTCAGCGTCCGCGCCATTTCGAGGCCAACCAGAATTGTATCGGTCACCGACCACGGCGCGGGATCGTAGCCGGCCAGCGCAAACTCCACCGGCAGTCTTCCGCGGTTCTCTTCCAGATATTCATTCACGCCGCGCGCATAGGCGGCCAGCCACTTTCGTTCGCCCGCGGTCACCGTCTTTGCGTGCATCTCCGCGATGCGCCTCATGCGCAGACGCCGTGTGTCCAAATCGGTGGCCAGTGCCTTTTTCCCGATCACCTCGGCCAGCTCGCCCGCCGCCTGCCTCCGCATGTAGTCCATCTGGAACATGCGCTCCTGCGCCGTCACATAGCCCTGCGCGAACAGCGCATCCTCGATGCTGGCGGCCTTGATGTGGGGAACATCATGCGCGTCGCGCGTCACAGTCACGGCGGCCCGCACACCGGTCGCGATCTCTCCCGTCACCGGCGGCAGCACGCGCCTTGTGTACCACCACACGACACCCAGCGCGGCAATGGCGGCCACGCCGATCAGAACGTTGATATATTTAAGGAACCGGCTC
The DNA here is from genome assembly GCA_964449665.1 of uncultured Solibacteraceae bacterium. Taxonomy (GTDB): domain Bacteria; phylum Acidobacteriota; class Terriglobia; order Bryobacterales; family Bryobacteraceae; genus JAFLBB01. The sequence continues at coordinate 286 of CAYUZM010000329.1, read as the reverse complement.
AATTGTCACCCGTGTGGTCCCGTTCAGCCGCGGCCCTCCTGTCCGGAGTCGCTTGCTTCGGGCTTTTTTCATGGATCTCTATCTAGGATACCGGCTTCTCCTTCTCCTGCTGATCATCGCGGCGAATGCCTTCTTTTCCGCCGTGGAAGTCGCGCTCCTTTCCGTCCGCCCCTCGCGCCTCCGCCAAATGAAAGAGGAAGGCGTGCCCGGCGCGCAAACCGCGCTGGAACTGCTGGAGAATCCCGAGCGCATGCTCTCCGCCGGCCAGTTCGGCGTTACCGTCGCC